>JANPJW010000151.1:0-8329 GCA_031425715.1 Chitinophagaceae bacterium
GATACTTTGCCAGCTGTTGGATGTTCCCATCAAAGCAATTAATATTCCCAGGCAATTTTTACTAGGCTATTATGACGAACGCTACGAACTGCTAAACCCCGCCGGGCATGCGTCAGAAAAAATAAAGTTTTTTATAGATTCGCTCACCGGGCAAATGTATTCGCATAAGGACATCGAGAGTTATTTTAAAAGACTTTCGGTACCGCTGGTTCCCTCCTATTTCAGGCCGCTTAATAATAAAAAAGTAATTCAGTTTTTGCTGGAAGAACTCAGCAAATGTTTCGATAATGAGCGCAATCGCTATAAAATGGAGGAACTTCGTTTCCTTAGTAATCTCTTAGATATATGATATACCACGTTACCAAAAAACAAGACTGGGAAGCGGCTGTTAACAACGGCTTTTATGAGGCCGCTTCGCTTTCGTCAGAAGGTTTTATACACAATAGCACAAAGGAACAAGTGAGCGGAGTGCTGCAACGGTATTACAAAAACGAAACCGATTTGGTTTTGCTGCATATAGATGAAACACTCATAACTGCTCCTTTGAAATATGAACTGGCGCCTTCTATGAATCAAATGTTCCCGCACATTTTTGGACCCATCAATATCAACGCAGTGGTAGATGTTGAAACCCTGGATTGAAAAAGATATCGTAGGTTTGGTAAAACTAATTTATGATGCTGTTCCATCTCTTATTCTCAATGCCAGGTGGCCCCGAATGGATTCTTATTTTTTTAGTAACATTAGGTGGGTTGATTTTTTGGATTAAAATGATCGCCGAGGTGGCAACCAGCGACTTTGACAACCCGGACTCCAAAATAACCTGGCTCTTGGTCACCATCTTACTTGGTTTTTTGGGCGCACTCATTTATTATTTTGCAGGACGAAATGGCCGCATTCCAAAAACTGTGTAATCCTTAAATTTTTTGAGAATGATCTCCTGGAGTGATTTTGAAAAAATAGATATAAGAGTTGGAACGGTGTTAGTGGTAAGCGATTTTGACAAAGCCCGAAAGCCTGCTTACCAGCTTCAGATTGATTTTGGAGTATTGGGTATAAAAAAGTCATCAGCACAAATTACAAGCCTTTATAAAAAAGAAGACTTGTTGGGCAAACAGGTAATAGCAGTCGTTAATTTCCCCCCAAAACAAATTGCAAACTTTATGAGTGAATGCCTGGTATTGGGCGTGTACAATGCAGAAGGTGAAGTAGTATTGCTGCAGCCTACCAAACCAGTAAGCAACGGTGACAAAATTGGTTAGCCCGCAAAGTAAATCATCATCCTTGGCAAATGGTTTTCTTCCTTCATACATCAAATAAAGCATGACTGAAATAGTTTATTATAACAGCCCTCTTGGTGTCTTAAAGCTGGCGGCTTCAGGACATATGCTCGCAGAGCTGTCGTTTAACAGCGGGGATGCAGCCGCCACATCAGCAGTTGGCCCAATCAATGCCGTATTGCAACAATGCATACAACAGTTGGATAATTATTTTGCCGGCAAAAATTTTTCGTTCAAACTTCCCTTACAACAAACAGGTACCCCGTTTCAACAAACTGTGTGGACTGCACTGCAAGCTATAGAGGCGGGTAAAACGATGAGTTACCTACAGCTCAGCAAAAACCTTGGTAATGCTAAAGCCATCAGGGCTGTGGGTACCGCCAACGGAAAAAATAATATTGCCATCATCGTGCCCTGCCACAGGGTAATTGGAAGCAAGGGAGATTTGGTTGGATACTCTGGTCAACTTTGGCGAAAGCAATGGCTGCTGCAACACGAAGCCAAACACCTGAATGGCGTGCAGGATCTTTTTGGATAAATGTTTGCAGGTTACAGGCTGGTAGCAGTGTATGCAGTCCTGCAATATTCAACAAGAATTTTTTATGATGAAATTACTCCTGGCCTTGCTGCTCCCACTCCTTTTGTTTTCCTGCAACAAGGCAAAAAAAGCTCAACAGTACAAACCAATGCCAGGAAGCGCAGACGCTTTGTATCAAAAATACCATCTGGATAAAATAAAGTTGCCCGATAGTTTCAGCATCAGCGTGTATGCAGAAGTGCCCAATGCCCGCAGCATGACCCTCTCACCCTCCGGTGTTTTGTATGTGGGTAACCGGGCTGAAGATAAAGTGTATGCAGTAACAGATGAAAACAAAGATGGCAAAGCTGATAAAGTATACGTACTGGCTAGCGGGCTCAATACGCCTAATGGCGTGGCTTTCAGGAACGGGCATCTTTACATTGCAACGATATGTTCTATTTTAAAATTGGAAAATATTGAGGCCAACCTGGCTAACCCGCCAGCACCTAAAGTTGTGTACGATAAACTACCCACCGATAAACATCATGGGTGGAAATTCATTGCCTTTGGCCCCGACGGAAAATTGTACATACCCGTGGGAGCCCCCTGCAATATTTGTAAAAGCAACAACAACATTTACTCCACCATCACCCGCATGAATGACGATGGAACCGGGTTTGAAATATTTGCCGAGGGCATAAGAAATTCTGTAGGTTTTGCCTGGCACCCTGCCAGCAAGGAAATGTGGTTTACAGAAAATGGAGGAGATATGATGGGGAACGATGTACCCAGGGATGAACTTAACCACGCTCCTGCTGCAGGAATGCATTTTGGATTTCCTTTTTGTCACGAAGGAAGTATTCCCGATCCTGAGTTTAGTGAAGGGACCAACTGCAACGACTACACGCCCCCGTTGCAAATGTTAGGCGCCCATGTGGCGGCCCTGGGCATGCGTTTTTATACTGCCGCCATGTTTGGCGATGCCTACAAAAACCAGGTTTTTATTGCCGAGCATGGCAGTTGGAACCGTGCAGAACCGCTCGGCTACCGGGTGAGCCTTGTAAAATTGGATACAGCAGGGCGGTCCCTGGGCTACAGCACTTTTGCTGATGGCTGGCTACAGGCAGATGGCAAAGTATTGGGCCGCCCTGTTGATGTAGAAGTGATGACAGATGGCGCTATGCTTATCAGTGACGACTACAGCGGTGTTGTTTATAAAGTGACAAAGAAGGCATACTAATTACATTTTCACGGTTAAAACAACTTTATGACGAGGGTAGCCTACCATGCTGTTGACTACCCTTCGTTGTTTTTAAATCCCCATTCAGACTCGTTTGCCCTCCACCCCAATGCCGGGTGTAGCGGCAAGTATTGCTGCGCCCGAAAAATATGTTATTGCAAAAGCATTTTTCCCGCCCACCTTTTGCAAGCTTGCCATCCCTTTTTGGTGCGCTGGCGAAATTTTTTTTCAATTTAAATGTATCAAAATTCACGGAGTTATATTTTTTATTAAACTATGTTCTATCTTATGCCTGTAATTAATAATATCCAAAATAAAACGGATGAGAACAATCAAAGTTTGTTTAAGAATTCTTCGAGCAAAAAAAACTAATTCTCCACCAGAAAAACCTGGAGCCAAAGACTTTGGTTCCCCGCTCTCCATAAATAGATCAAACCATTGTGGGCTGCAATAGTGCAAGCCGAAGAGGAAGCCCTCTCAACAGCCTGGTGCCTGCAGAAACCAGGGACGCATTTAATTAAATAAATCCTATGCCTTGCTATCCAAACCCGTGAGTGATATCTTAAGAAAATACGAGCGAATAAACTAACTTAAGTGATTGGAAATTACAGTCAGCATTCCTGGCTACGTACGGCTAAACCAAACAAAAAAACCAAACATGAAACGAATATTTTCTCCATTTACGCAACTTGCCATGTGCCTGTTGCTTGCCATGAGTATCATTTCCTGCAGCCAGCCTGCTGAGAAAAAAGAAACCAGCACTTCTGCTCTTACTACTTATTTTAATTACGGCGATTCATTAGAGGCCGGAGGTGTAAGAATGATACCAATTAAAACACCCGTTGGTAATTTCAATGTATGGACGAAGCGTTTTGGCAGCAATCCCAAAATAAAAATTCTGCTTTTACATGGCGGCCCGGCATTTACTCATGAATACCTGGAGTGCTTTGAAACATTTTTTCAAAGAGAGGGTTTTGAATTTTATGAATATGACCAGCTAGGTTCTTATTACAGCGATCAACCTACAGATAGTAGCCTGTGGACCATACCACGCTTTGTGGAGGAAGTGGAACAGGTACGCCAGGCCATTGGTGCTGATAGCAATAATTTTTATGTACTCGGCAATTCATGGGGTGGTATACTTGCTATGGAATATGCCTTAAAATACCAGCAACATATAAAAGGGTTACTGGTGTCTAACATGGTAGCGAGTGCACCGGAGTATGGCAAATATGCAGAAGAAGTGTTGGCCAAACAAATGAAGCCCGAAGTACTGGCTGAAATCAGGGCCATTGAAGCAAAAAAAGATTTTGCAAACCCCCGCTACATGGAATTGCTAATCCCGAATTTTTATCGTGAGCATGCCTGCCGCCTGGCTGTTTGGCCCGACGGTTTTAACAGGGCAATGAAACATGCCAATGGCGCAGTATATACACTTATGCAAGGTCCCAGTGAATTTGGCATAGGCGGTCGCCTGGCAACCTGGGATATTAAAAACCGGTTAAAAGAAATTGCAGTGCCTACTTTAATGATTGGTGCCAAACATGACACCATGGATCCCAAGGCCATGGAAGAACAAAGTAAAATGGTGCAAAATGGTAGCTACCTATATTGCCCCAATGGCAGCCATTTAGCTATGTGGGACGATCAGAAAGTTTACATGGATGGCGTTATAAAATTTATAAACGAGGTGAATACTAAATCACTGTAGTATATAAAACAGCAGAGTGGCTGCGGGCCACTGAGGGTGTTCGCACCATGCAAGGCAGTTTGTATTTTGAATTAAACCTTTAAACATCCCGCCTGCATGGAAATATTGATATGGCTGCTGAAGGCGGCGGCTGGCACCCAAGCTTCATATTAATATTAATTTCACTGTGAGTGAGAAGGCCGAAGGCATGTAAGCATTTGTACTTCATCAGCAAAAAACTAAAGATGAAAATTAAATTATCGATGGCTGTTCTTATGTTTTCTCCTATGTTATTTGCACAGTCATACAAAAAAATACATAACAAAGCCATTTTAGTAGATACGCACAACGATGTGTTGATGCGGGCCGTGGATCTGGGAACAATAATGGATGAGGATCGCACGGGCAAGGATCACAGTGACCTTGCCAGATGGAAAAAAGGAGGGCTGGATGTGCAGGTATTTTCTGTATACACCGATGGTGGTCAGAAAAATTCTTTTGAAGTTGCAAACAGGGAGATGGATAGCCTGGATGCCGTAGCTGCCCGCAACCCGGATAAAATTGTAAAAGTTTATAACTACAACGAAATAATGGCTGCGGTAAAGCACCATAAAATTGCCGGTTTGTTTGGTGTAGAGGGCGGCCACATGATAGAAGATGACCTGGCTAAACTAGAGATACTGTACAACCGTGGGGCCCGCTATCTTACCCTCACGCATAACACCGCACCCAGCTGGGCTACGAGTGCGGCAGATGAAACAAGCGGCAAGGTTTTACCACGCAAAGGACTGACTGATTTTGGTAAACAGGTGGTAAAACGCATGAATGAATTGGGCATGATCGTAGATGTGAGCCACGCCGGCGATCAAACATTTTGGGATGTAATGGCGGTAACCACCAAACCTATCATGGCTTCGCACAGCTCGGTGTATGCGCTCACGCCACATCGCCGAAATTTGAAAGACGAACAAATAAAAGCCATTGCAAAAAATGGCGGCGTGGTACAAATTAATTTTAACCCTGGTTTTATCGACAGTAGTTTTGATAGAAACGAAGCAGCCTTTTTTAAGTTGCATGAAGCCGAACTGGATAGTCTTAAAAAAGCAGGGATGCAGGAACACTATGCAGCAGACTTTATTTATCGCAAATATGCAAGAGACATTTTGAGTATGCGTCCGCCGTTATCCAAAGTGATAGATCATATAGAATACATCATCAGGCTAGTGGGTGCAGATTATGTTGGCATAGGTTCAGACTTTGATGGAATTAATGTAACACCGCTCCAATTGGATGATGTAACCAGTTACCCCTTGATTACAAAAGCCCTGCTGGAAAGAGGGTATGGAAAAAAGGATATCAACAAAATTTTGGGTGGAAATTTTTTACGGGTTTTAAAAGCCAATGAAACAAAATAAATTGATTAAAGCGTTTTACTAAAACATTTTATGGAAGTTGTAAAAGCCAAAAGTCTGCCCAATCCGCTTACATTAATAATGCTGGTGATTATACTGGCTTCCATAAGCACCTGGCTGTTACCGTCTGGGCAATACAGTAAGTTATCTGTTGACGATAACAAGGCCTTCGTGGTTACATCTACTGCCGCGGCAGTGTCCTTGCCCTTTACCCAACATACGCTGGACAGTCTCCACATTAAGATTTCTTTAGAAAAATTTAGCAATGCCGATATCCGGAAACCCATTGCCATCCCGGGCACTTACCAGCGGCAAAAATCGAATCCACAGGGTTTTATTGCCCTCATACAGGCACCTGTAAAAGGAATTATAGAAAGTATTGATGTAGCACTTTTCATTTTATTTATCGGCGGGTTCATGGCTGTGTTCAATAAAACAGGCGCTATGTTTAAAGGGGTAACCTACCTGGCGCAGCAAATGAAGGGTAAAGAAAGAAAATTGATTGTGATGCTCGTCTTTGTTTTTTCATTTTTTGGAGGCTCTTATGGGATGGATGTAGAGGCGATTGTATTTTACCCGGTATTGGTGCCGCTATTTATGACGGAGGATTATGACGCAATGGTACCCCTGGCTATTATATTTGGTGGTTCCACCGTAGGCTATATGGCCAGCTTTACAAACCCTTTTTCTACCATCATTGCATCTAATGCTGCTGGTATCAACTGGATTGATGGACTTTACGGGAGGGTTTTATTCTTTGTTTTAGCTACTTCTTTACTAGCCTGGTATATTCTCCGTTATGCAGCTAAAATAAAAAAAGATCCCAAGGCATCACTGGTATACAAAATAGATGGCATTACTGCAGCGCCGTTTGAACCCGGGAGAGAAACCAATGGTGAGCGTATGACATTGGATATTAAGACTCGCTTACTTCTGCTCTTGTTCGTTGTCACTTTTTCCACCATGATCATCGGTATTGTTTTTTTTAACTGGTGGACTACAGAAATGGCTTCCCTATTTTTCGGTTCCTCCATCCTTGTGGGAGTGTTAGACCGTATGAGCGAAAAAGAATTTGTAGCCGAGTTTTTAAAGGGTGCCGAAAGTTTATTGGCCGTGGCCTTAATAGTTGGACTGGCAAGAGGTGTTACCATCGTGTTGAATGATGGCCTGGTTGCCGACTCTATACTTTACTACGCTTCTAATGCAGTGCAGCATTTTCCGGCAATTCTTTTCATTCTCATAGTAATGCTCTTCTTTTTCATTTTCACAATTCCTGTAAGTTCCTCGTCGGGTATGGCGGTGCTTACCATGCCTATTTTTGGAGCTTTGGCCATCATCTTAAATCTTCCAGGCCGGGAAATCGTAAATTCCTATTTGTTTGGTATGGGTGCTATGTTTTTAATTTCTCCTACCGCCTCCGTATTTCCGGCACTTCTCATGGTAAAAGTCAGTTACAAAGCCTGGATAAAATTCATAACCCCCGTTGTGGTTGCTCTCCTGCTTTTGGGAGCGCTGTTCCTAATTGTCGGGAGCCATTTTAAATAGCAAGACCTGTGTGCAAGACTTTAAGAAATATGTGTTGGATTTCTTGTTTCTCACGCTATCGTTTGTAAATACGCAACCAGTTGTTGGTAGCCTGGTGATGCAAAAAATTGACATTTATTGATGACTCTCAACAAATCAACCTAACTTAAAAGTAGAATTTAAAAAACATACATGAAAAGATCACTTAAAACCGACACGGTAGACTGGAAAGTAGTTTGGAACTTTAAAAACCTGCTCCTGATATTTGTTGGTACGGCACTCGCTGTTTTGTCCATGAAAGGCTTTATGATTCCGAATCGTTTTATGGATGGTGGCATCACAGGTATATCCATTTTGTTACATGAAATTTTTCACATCAACATCAGCTTTTTGGTTATTGCATTAAATGTGTTTTTCATCTACCTCGGTTACAGGCGAATCGGTAAAACCTTTGCCGTGCAAACAACCATCGCAGTACTCATATTGGCAATTGGGTTACTGTTTGTAGAGATCAATCCTATCACAAAAGACAAATTACTGATTGCTGCTTTTGGTGGCATATTGATAGGCACGGGTGTAGGGCTTGTAATAAGGGGCGGCGGCGTAATAGATGGTGCCGAAGTGATAGCTGTGTTTACCGGAAGAAAAACCGGCTTCTCTAAC
>JANPJW010000152.1:0-16858 GCA_031425715.1 Chitinophagaceae bacterium
TCGTGGCTCCAGCCGGGCGGCATAAAAATGTAGCGCAACCTGTTGGCAAAAGAAGTCTTTTTACTCAGGTCTCTGCCAAGATTTTGCCACTCGTGAAAGATAACTTTACCTGGGTGATGGTTTCTATCTGGCTGGTGCACCAGGCCATACCGCACGGGATCAGTTGGTAGCTCTTCCTGAAAAGTCCCAAAAATTTTATCCCAGATGATAAGGCACATTCCCATATTTTTATCTAGGTAGCGTACATTGCTCGCATGGTGCACCCGATGATGACTGGGGCTTACGAAAATGGCCTCGAACCAGCGGGGCATTTTGTGGATGTACTTAGTGTGCACCAATATGCCATAGGTTTGGGTGATGGAATACATAAACACAATATCCAGCGGATGAAAACCCATGAGAGCTATTGGAATGAAATACACAAAACGGTAGACCGGCTGAAATACTGATGAACGAAAACCGGTGGTCAGGTTAAATTCTTCTGAAGAATGGTGTGTAACGTGTACTGCCCAAAAAAGCCTGCAATAATGATCTATGCGGTGTTCGAAGTAGAACGCAATATCTTCCAAAAAAAACAGGAGAATCCAGTAGAGGTAAACATTTTCTACCACGAAAAAGTGTTGTTCATAACACCATGCCAATACACTCACATAAAAAAGCGTACGGAGTAGTAGGTCCAACGCACCATTGGTTAGGGTTAGATAAACGTTTTGCAGGGTATCTTTGAGCGTATAATACTTGTTTCCTTTCCAGTTACTCAATATTATTTCCCCGCCTATGAGCAAGGCGTAAAGCGGAACAGACATTAATATAAACCATGTTTCTCTTGATGACTGCATGATATAAAGTAATCGTTTAAAACTTGGGCGTGTGGAAAGGGGCCGGATAATCTACCCTTCACTGGCACTAAAGGAGTTGTAGACTTTTAGACTACCATTATTTCTTTTTCTTTAGCAGCAAGTAGTTTCTCTACTAAAGCTATATGCTTATCAGTCATCACCTGCGCTTCTGCCTCTGCATCTTTGGCGGCATCCTCACTCAAGCCATCTTTTTGTAATTTCTTGATATCTTCTATGGCCTCCCTTCGGATATTGCGGATAGAAACTTTGGCATTTTCACCTTCTACATTACATCTTTTAACGAGCTCCCTTCTTCTTTCCTCGGTTAATGGCGGTAAGAACAGACGGATGATGTTTCCATCGTTTTGCGGATTAATCCCAATATTGGCGGCAATGATGGCCCTTTCTATTACCTGAAGCATATTTTTTTCCCAAGGCTGCACAGAAATTGTGCGGGCATCCATAGCTGTAATATTTGCTACCTGGCTGATGGCAGTGGGGGAGCCGTAATAATCTGCCGTAATGCCGTCCAACATATTTGGATTAGCCTTGCCAGCCCTGATTTTTACGAGTTCTGCCTCCAGGTGATGGAGGGCTTTTTGCATGGTTTGAGCCGCATCTTCAAGTACAATATCTAAATCTTCTGACATAATATAATTTGTTGTCGCAAATTTAGAGAAATCTACCGTTATACAGTCAAGATTCAGGAAATACACCTTGTAAGAAAAGGAAAAAAGCTAATCGGCCTCAACAGATTCCGGAACCAGGCTTAAAACTTTATGCCGTTTGATGATGCCCTGTTCTTTTTTATGTTCTACAAATTGAGAACGGGTTTTGTTACGCAGATAATAAATGATAGCAGTTAGGCTACCGGCAGTTGCCAGCAAAATGCCAATGACTATGCTAGTTCCCATGCTCCTTAAAGAATAAGCCAGTGCTATAAACCCAATATTTGCAGCAACACACGTGAGGGTTACCTGCTTGTGATTGAATCCAAGGTCTAATAAAAAATGGTGAACGTGGTTACGAACGGGACAAAAGTGAGAACGGCGGACTAGACTTCGAAGGGCAAAAACACGCAAGGTGTCAAATAAGGGAATAATTAAGATCGCAAATCCGATTGCAGGGGCAGCTTCTAAAGCCATTTCTCCACCTGTAGAGCCCGCCACATTTATAAATTTTATCACCAATATAGAGTTTATGAGTCCCAAAAGAAGGGATCCGGTATCGCCCATGAATATTTTAGCAGGTGAAAAATTATAAATCAGGAAGCTCAGAAGCCCTCCGGCCAGGGAAAAAGCCATCACCGAAAATGCAATTTCGCCAATGAAATAAAAGTAAGTGCCAAAAACTACTGTGGTTATTACCCCTAAGCTACCTGCCAGGCCATCTACACCGTCTATAAGATTGAAAGAGTTGGTAACGACGATAATCGTAAAAAGGGTAAGCACAACACCGGCAAAGTTGGGAATCTGGTTTATTCCCAGAAAACCGCCCATGTCGTTTATTTGAATTCCGCCAAATTTTATGATGATCCATGCAGAAACTACTTGCCCTATAAATTTCTTGGTAGCAGATATGACCAGAATATCATCTTTGAGCCCTAAAAAGAAGATAACGACACTTGCAGCAGCAAAAAATTGAAGCTGACCTGCAACAGTTGGCGGGGTGCAAATAAGACAAGCAATGATAAATCCACCAAAAATGCCCAGGCCTCCAAGTGTAGGTATGACCGTCTTATGAACTTTGCGTTCATCTGGCTCATCAAACAACTTTTTTACCTTGGCTACCTGAATAATAACTGGTATGGAAAAAAAGGTGATGATAAAAGCCAATGCGGTACTTAGTAAAATATTATCCATGCAACAGGTTTAAATAAAGCCGGGGGATTTGCAAATGTATTAAATATGTTTTGTAGAAAGAATTTTAATCATGTTTAATTGACCGATACCCGATTTGTGTCAAAGGTCATGCAAATCCTTTGCCTAATAACGCAGGCACGATTAACTTATTATTATTGTTGCTTGTATGCAGCAATAATTTTCTTTTGGACCTGTAGAGTTTTGAAGTAGGTTTGCAATATTTACACTCCTTTATTTAAAAAAAGTACAATGGATAAATTGAGAGATACCGCCACGCAAATAAGAAGAGATATAGTACGCATGGTACACGGGGTACAAAGCGGGCATCCCGGAGGATCGCTCGGTTGTACAGAGTTTTTCACAGCACTCTATTTTGAAGTGATGAATCACAATCCCAGTTTCACTATGGATGGCAAAGGAGAAGATCTTTTTTTTCTGAGTAATGGGCATATTTCTCCCGTATTTTACAGCAGTCTTGCTCGTAGTGGGTATTTTCCGGTAGAGGAGTTGGCTACTTTTAGAAAATTGAACAGCCGCCTGCAAGGCCATCCCACCACACACGAACACCTGCCCGGTGTAAGAATAGCCAGCGGCTCGCTTGGCCAGGGCATGAGCGTGGCAATTGGTGCCGCTACAGCAAAAAAACTCAATAAAGACTCAAGCATTGTTTATTCGTTGCACGGAGATGGTGAGTTGGATGAAGGTCAAAATTGGGAAGCCATTATGTTTGCTGCTCATAAAAAAGTTGACAACATCATCGCCACTATAGACTATAATGGTCAACAAATAGACGGACCGACAGATAAAGTGATGAACCTTGGCGACCTGAAAGCTAAATTTGAAGCCTTTGGCTGGACCACCATGGAAATGGCTGGGAATGATATGGATGCTGTGGTGGCTGGATTGAAGCAAGCAAAAGGTTTACTTGGTAACGGAAAGCCGGTAGTTATTTTGATGAAAACAAGTATGGGAAGCGGAATCGACTTTATGGAAGGAACCCACGAATGGCATGGAATAGCACCCAACGATGAGCAATTGAAATTAGCCCTGTCACAGTTACCAGAAACACTGGGAGACTATTAATACCGTCTTTTTTCTAAATATTTTACAAGCAGCATAAAAAAATGCTGCTTTTTTTTATGCTTAGAAACATTAACGCAGGGAGATGGACTGCCGGGATGCCTTAATAGCCGGCACCAGGGATGCCAGTAAAGCAATGGCTGCGGCAGTACCCGCTACCAGCAGAAAATCTGACGCAACCAATTTCACTGGGAAATAGTCTATGAGAAAAGATCCCCCTTGCAGTTTAACGAGCTTGAATCTAATTTGAAGCAGGCAAATAATTACTGCAATTAAGATACCTGCCGCAGCTCCAATGAAACCAAGCAGCAGTCCCTCACTTAAAAATATTTTCTGAATCAGTGCCTGGTTTCCTCCCATGCTTTGGATAATACTGATGTCTTTCTTTTTTTCCAGCACCAACATCGTAAGTGCGCTTACCATGTTAAATGCAGCAATAATCAGGATCAGGGTAAGGACGGCATAAATGGCCCATTTCTCCATCCGCATGGTATTGTACAAGCTCATGTTTTGCTGAAAGCGTGTTTGAACAAGGTAATTTGAGCCAATTAGTTGCTGCAGCTTTTCCTGGCTGGCATCAATATCTTCTTCATACTTTAATTTTACCTCAGCTGCCGTAAATTCATTTGGCAGCAAGCCCATTTGCTGTTTGATGAAATTTATATTGGTGATAGCATAGTTGTTGTCAAAGTCTTGTTGTATAGCAAAAACACTGGTGGCAATAGCGTTGCCTTCGCTGATTGAAGCTGTAGGATCGGAACTACTGCTGTTTTTTTTAGGTAAAATAATAGTAAGTTGTTCGGGAGCAAACGCTGCATTTACGCTGATTCCGGCGGCATTTTGCAAGCCATATCCTACCACCAGTTCAGGGCTGTCTGCAGAACCTGTTTCAAAAATCCCATTGGTGATTTTTCCAGGTACTCCACTCACAGCGCTGTAGTGATCGTCCACGCCTTTTAAATTGATGACCGTTTGCGATTCGCCGTTTTGCAACAGTGCTTTTTCCTGCACTACCATAGCTATATCCTGTAGGTAAGGTTGCTGCCGAATTTGTGCCAACTGCGTAGCAGTAAACAGAAAAGTTTTTCCATCTTTCGGCACTATTCTCAGATCTGTGTAAAATGAAGAATACAGTGATTTCACAAGGTCTTCAAAACCGTTGAACACGCTTAAGACTAAGACCTGGCAGCAGGTAGCAAAAGCGATTACCGCCGTGGTTACCCAGGCAATAATATTGATGGCGTTGGCCGATTTTTTTGCTTTAAAATATCTCCAGGCAAAGGTTAAATACATGGATGGTGAAAAGTGAAAGGTTAGGGAGCGTACACTAATCTTCGTTAGTGGGCTCGATAGTGGTACCCGGACTGTCTTTTTTGATGTCTTTAAAAAGCTGTTCCATCTTATCTACATATTCCAACGTGTCATCAATATAAAAACTTAACTGGGGCATGCTGCGTAATTGATGGCGTACCCTTGCAGTTAATTCCTTTTTTATTTCCCAGGCTTTTTCCTCAATCATTTTTAGTGCAGCAATAGGATCGGCAACTTTAAAAAAGCTTAGATATACCCGGGCTTCAAATAAATCAGGGGTAATTTTTACCGCTGCAATAGACACCATTCCGCCATTTATCATAGACAAACCAAGACGTTGAAAAATTTCATTTAAGTCTTTTTCCAGCACTGCTGCCACTTGCTTTTGTCTTTTACCTTCTAACATATGTTTGCACTTTTAATCGTTGTAAAATTACTTACTTTGTAGGTTTATCAGGCTTTTATCTTTTATTGCGATACATGAAGAGTTTAAAAACGATTTTTAAATATATAAAGAATTACCCTGGCCTTGTTGCAGCCTATTTTAGTTTTAATGTTCTGTCCGCCATTTTTGGCCTGGTTTCATTAGGCATGTTAAGTCCGTTCCTGATGGTCATTTTTAAACAGGAAGATACTTTCAAAAAAGTGACTGGCAATTCCTCAGGAGCTTTGAACATGCTGGATACTCTCAAGGAAAAATTGCATGGTTTGATGCAAACACCCGGGGGAAGTTCTAAAGCGTTACTCCTGCTTTGTCTAATTATTTTCTTAGCTATTATCTTAAAAAATCTGTTCACTTACCTGAGCATGTATTTTTTAAACCCTATCCGCAATCGTATCCTGAATGACATGAGGCGCAATATGTATGAAAAAATACTGAAGCTGCCGGTGGGTTATTTTAGCGAACAGCGCAAAGGAGATGTCATGAGCAAACTTTCCAATGACCTGGCAGATGTAGAGGGTTCTACTATCAGCGTGATGGAAAGTATTTTCAGGGAACCAATCGTAGTTATTTTTTCCCTGGTATGGCTGGTGGTGCTAAGCCCACAACTCACTCTTTTCCTCCTTATCTTTTTGCCGGTGGCGGGTTTTGTTTTGGGTAGAATAGGGCGTTCTCTCAAAAAACAAAACGTAGCAGTGCTGCAACAGTTTGGCTCTATCTTTTCTACTATCGAAGAAACCCTCGGTGGTATACGCATCATCAAGGCGTTTAACGCTGAGGCTAAGATTCAGAAAAAGTTCAACAGCGAAAACGAAAATCTGTTTCGTTTGAAAAACAGGGCCAACCGTCGGCGTGATCTTGCTTCGCCAGTTTCCGAAGCTATGGGTGTGACCGCAGTACTGTGCATATTATATTATGGTGGGCGCCTCGTGCTGGCCAACGATTCCTCAATGTCTCTTAATGCGGGCGATTTTATCTCGTATATTGCTATCTTCTCTCAAATGATACAGCCCTTAAAAGCTTTGAGCAACGCATCTTACAATGTTCAAAAAGGATCTGCCAGCATAGAAAGAATTGAAAGTCTTATCAATGAAAATGTGGAAATCCAGGAAGTAGCCAATCCCAAAATACTAAAGGACTTTACTACTGCTATAGAATTAAGAAACGTAAGTTTTGGTTACGAAGACCAGCAAATTCTCAAGAATATTAACCTTACTATTAAGAAAGGACAGACCATTGCACTAGTGGGTAGCAGTGGCGCCGGTAAAAGTACACTCGCCGATCTTATCCCACGCTTCATAGATGCCAGGCAAGGGGAAGTACTCATCGACGGTATCAACATAAAAGAATATTCCCTGCACAGTGTGCGCAGCCAGATGGGCATTGTAACCCAGGAGGCTATTTTGTTTAACGACAGTATAGCCAACAACATTTCACTTGGTGTAGAGGATGCGGATATCAGCCAGATAGAGCAAGCCGCCAAAATTGCCAATGCCCATGCTTTTATTGTAAAAAAGGAAGATGGCTACGACAGCAATGTGGGTGACAGGGGCATGAAACTGAGCGGCGGTGAGCGTCAGCGACTGACCATTGCTAGGGCTGTGTTGAAAAATCCGCCCATCCTTATCCTGGATGAGGCTACTTCTTCTCTAGATACAGAAAGTGAGCGCCTCGTTCAAGATGCCATCAATAATTTAATGAGCCATAGAACCTCTATCGTGATTGCCCACAGGCTCAGTACCATCAGGCATGCAGACGAAATTATTGTTTTGAAAAAAGGAGAGATCGTAGAACGGGGTACACATGAAAGCCTGCTTGTTCAGGGTGGCTTTTACAAAAAATTGGTAGATATGCAGGAGGTGAAGTAGGGTCAATGGTCAATGGTCAATGGTCAATGGTCAATGGTCAATGGTCAATGGTCAATGGTCAATGGTCAATAAAGATGGGTTTCGCAAGATAGAAAAAGGCTACAAACTTTACTACCATAAAAAATGGAGAACCGCTTTCGCAATTCTCCATTATCAATTATTTCATTTTCAATTACCGCTGTCCCATTTTAGCCTCTATGCTAAGTGTGGCATGCGGAACAGCTCGGAGCCTTGCCTTGTCTATCAATTTACCTGTCACACGACAGATACCGTATGTTTTGTTTTCAATGCGCATTAAAGCTTTCTCCAGGTGATCAATAAAAGTGATCTGGCGGCTCGCCATTTGGCTTAACTGCTCTCTTTCCATACTAAGACTTCCATCTTCCATGGTCATGTAACGGTTATCGCCTTCGTCACCGCCCATATCATCTTTGCGGGTGATGAGGCCTTGCAGGTAAGACAGTTCTTTTTTTGCTGCGCCCAACTTACGTTGAATCAGCTCACGGAATTCCGTGAGGTCAGAGTCACTGTATCTCACAATAGATGCCCCAGGGTCATTGATGGGCTGGTCTAATACCGATTTAGTAAAATCAGGCTGGTATTTACGAGCTGTCTTGGTGTTTGTTTTTGGGATCACAACAGCTTTAGCAGGTGCTGTCTTGGTGTTTTTACCTGCCGCTTTTGGAATGCCTGTAGGTTTTTCGGCCACTTTCTCAGTGGGCTTTTTATCTTCCATTTTTTTTGCCATAGGTAGGGGCGCAGGTTTTACAACCGGCGGAGTTTTTTTGGCAACTGTGATTACAGCTGCGGGTTTCGAATTTTTTACGGGGGCTGCTACCTTCTTTGGTACCACTTTTACAATTGGTTTTGCAGCTACTTTTGGCGCCGGCTTCGCAGCTACCTTATTTGGGGCTGCTTTAGCAACCGGTTTTGCTTTGACGGCGGCCTTAGCTGCTGGTTTAGATACAGGTTTTGAAACAGCCTTTTTAGCAACGGGTTTGGCAACTACTTTTTTACTAGGAGCTTGCTTGACGGCTTTTTTGGGAGCAGTTTTAGGCTGGGCCTTGGCAGGAACTGCTTTTTTTACATTGGAAGCTGCAGGAGCTTTTTTGCTTGCCGGCTTTTTTGCCGCGGGTGCTGCAGCTTTTTTTTTGGTTGCCATCGTTTTTTAGCTTGTTTTAAGGTTCACTATTAAAAGAGTATTATTTACCTCAATGCAGGTTCCCTCCGTGTTGGCCACAAATTCCAAAGAATCTGCCAAAATTTCGCGGCAAATATAATCTTTAAATTTGATTAATGAGGGTTGAAGGTCAGCATTTTCTGTAATCGTTACCGATATCCTATCAGTTAGTTCCAAGCCTGTTTCCTTTCGCAAAGTTTGGATGCGGTTCACCAGTTCTCTGGCATTGCCTTCTGCTTTTAGTGCAGGTGAGATGGTTACATCAAGGGCTACTGTCACTGTACCCTTACCAGCTATTTCGTAGCCGGGTATTTCATCAGTTATAATTTCCAGGTCCTCGGCACCTATGGTAATCGGTTCATCGCCATTGGCAACGGCCTCAGCATTCAATAGATAGTTTCCCTTTAGCACCTGTTCAATCATGCTGTCATCAAATTTCTCAATCTCTGATGCTGCCCATTTCATTTTACCCCCAAGTTTTTTGCCGAGGGTTTTAAAATTGGCTTTGGCCTTTTTACGTATAAAGTCGTTGTTGGGAGACAAGATGTCAATTTCCTTGATATTGGTTTCAGCCTTTATAATTTCTTCTACCAATTTAATATCATTAGCCATATCAATGTCCATCGCAGGAATAAACACTTTTTGCAACGGCTGACGCACTTTGATATTTACTTTTTTGCGGAGCGATAATATGAGCGAAGATGCCTCTTGTGCTAACAGCATTCTCTTTTCAAGCGCTGTGTTAATCATTGCTTCATCGGCTTTAGGAAAATAAGCATGATGCACAGAACTGTGTTCAAAGCGTGCCGTTACTTCATTAAGATTGTTGTACAGCCAATCTGCAAAAAATGGTGCAATGGGTGCAATGAGTTTCACGATCGTTTCCAGGCATTCGTATAAAGTTTGGTAGGCACATATTTTATCGTGCTCGTACTCGCCTTTCCAAAACCGACGGCGGCAAAGTCTCACATACCAATTGCTGAGTAGAGAGTCTACGAATTCTTCAATGGACCTACCCGCTTGTGTAGGTTCATAATTATCATAGCTTTCCTCTACCTTTTTAACAAGACTGTTCAAAGAAGAAATGATCCATTGGTCAATCTCCGGCCTGCTTTTTAAGGGAATATATGCTTCGCTAAATGTGAAACCATCCACGTTGGCATACAAAGCAAAAAATTGGTAGGTATTGTAAAGGGTGCCAAAAAATTTCCTTTGCACTTCTTTGATACCTTCTTCATCAAACTTCAGGCTATCCCAGGGCGATGCGTTGGTGATAAGATACCAGCGGGTAGCATCTGCGCCATAGTTGTTGATGGTGGCAAACGGATCTACCACGTTGCCCAACCTTTTGCTCATTTTATTACCGGCTTTATCCAATACAAGGCCATTGCTTACCACGGTTTTGTACGCCACACTATCAAACAGTAACACGCCCAGGGCATGTAGCGTGTAGAACCAACCCCGGGTTTGGTCTACACCTTCGGCAATAAAGTCTGCGGGAAAAGCAGCTTTTTCTCCAAGGCCGGCAATGGGTGAGTCCGGCGATTCCGCATGATACTTCCAAAAATTATCTGTGCTCAAAGGTCCGTGCCTGCCAGAAGAAGCATCCGGTAAACCCCATTGTGCATAGGGCATGGCGCCACTGTCAAACCAAACATCTACCAGGTCAGGCACCCTCTTCATTGGCTGGCCGCTATCACTTACCAGGATGATGTCATCTACATAAGGTTTGTGAAGGTCTAGTATACCTTCGTGTAAATAATGTGTGTTTGTATCACCGCCCAAAACCGTAGCAGCTTGCCGGATGGCAACATTCAATTCTTCTATGGTGCCAATGCATTTTTGTTCTTCCCCATCTTCGGTTTTCCAAATGGGCAAGGGGGTTCCCCAAAAGCGGCTTCTGCTCAGGTTCCAGTCTACCATATTTTCCAGCCAGTTTCCAAAGCGGCCTGTACCGGTAGAAGTGGGTTTCCAATTGATGGTCTTGTTCAATTCTACCATCCTATCCTTTACGGCAGTAGTTTTAATGAACCACGCATCTAACGGATAATATATGATGGGTTTATCTGTTCGCCAGCAATGGGGGTAACTGTGTTCGTATTTCTCTACTTTAAAGGCCCGGTTTTCTTTTTTGAGCTTTACGCTTATGTCCACGTTCACATCGGCATAGCCGGGATCATTCTTATAATCTTTTACGTAGCGACCGCTAAACTCACCCACTCCATCTACAAACTTTCCCTGTTTATCAACAAGTATCAGTTTCTCTCTTTGACCCCGATCGTTAATTATAGTGAAGTAACCGAGGTTATTTTTCTGCCCTACCCTGAAATCATCTGCACCAAAATCAGGGGCCGTATGTACAATGCCGGTGCCATCTTCGGTAGTAACAAAACTGTCAATCATTACATGAAAAGGATTTGCATCTGTAACAATTCCTTTTACTGACTCGAAAGAGTTGGCTTCAAAAGGCAGCAACTGTTCATATTGTAACCCCTCTAGATCTTTCCCCTTGAATTCAGCAATAATTTTCCACGGCAACAATTTTACTTCGGCTGAATGATTTTCAAAATTGCCATTTTCCCCTTCGATTTTAAAATATTTGCTTATTAATGCTTTCGCAAGAATTACATTATTAGGAAGATGAGTGTATGGATTAAATGTTTGCACTAAAACATAATCTATGTTTGGCCCGACAGTTAAACCAAGGTTTGAAGGAAGTGTCCATGGGGTGGTCGTCCAGGCCATGAGAAACATATCTCCATCAACATTTTTAATTTTTAATTTGTCATTTTTAATTATCCTGAACATGGCCACTACGCTGGTATCTTTCACATCTTTATAGGTACCCGGTTGGTTTAGTTCGTGCGACGATAAGCCCGTACCTGCCGCCGGTGAGTAAGGCTGAATGCTCACACTCTCGTAGAGGTATCCCTTTTTATACAACTCACTCAGGCACCACCAAAGTGTTTCTATATAATCGTTCTCAAAAGTTACGTATGGATTTTGAAGATCTACCCAATAGCCCATCTGGCGGGTGATGTCATCCCACTTGTCTTTGAACCGCATCACTACTTCCCTGCATTTCTTATTGTAATCTTCTACCGAAATCTTTGTGCCGATATCCTCTTTTGTAATTCCTAATTCTTTTTCTACCCCCAATTCTACGGGTAAACCATGTGTATCCCAGCCACCTTTGCGTTTTACCTGAAAGCCTTTCATTGTTTTGTAGCGACAAACAAGATCTTTTAACGTCCTGGAAATTACGTGGTGTATGCCAGGCATGCCGTTGGCGCTTGGGGGACCCTCGTAAAAAACGAAGGGTACGTTGCCCTCCCGAAGTTTAACACTATTTTCAAATGTTTGATAATCAGCCCATTTCTGCAATATCTCGTTGCTGATGGCCGACAAATTAAGCTGCTGATATTCCTTGTACCTCAATGCCATAAATAATATAAAAACGTACGTTTCTGAAAATTGTGGCCAAAGGTAATGAAATTACTCTTGGACTTTTAGATGCGGTACAGTTATTGGTATATTATAATATGAAGACTTTTGTACCCTTATTCGGGGAATCCCGGCGGAATATGTTATTCGTCTGGCTGCTGGAGCTTTCAGTTATCCACATAACTGCCTCTTGGCATAAAATTGGAAATACACGCATTTCGAAACATGATCCAACCTACTTTTTAAACTTAAATGTTAACGTATGAAAAACATCTTTTTATCGCTGAGTGCAGTTTTAATTTTAAGCTTCGCTGCCCAGGCCCAAAAAACAAAAAAGGTTACACCAAAAGTGAGTGTGCCAGAAAATGTAAATGAATCTTTTAAAGGAACATTTGCAACTGTTGAAAAAAATAAGTGGAACAAAACGGTTATTGGTAATTATGAAGTTGCTTTTACCAACAGCGACAGTTTAGCGCAGGTAGCAGAGTACAATGATGCTGGTGTGATGGTAAAGTCCAGGACAATGTACAAGCTGGAAGCCTTGCCAGAGGCTATCACAGCTGCCGTGCAAAAAAAATATGCAGGAGCAGTAGTGAAAGAATGTGTTAAGATGGAAATTCCCGGTGTTGCTCCTTACTACAAGGTAAAACTGGAAACAACGACAAGTCTAAAAAGAGAATTATTTATAAGTGAGGAAGGTGTGGTAGTAGAGTAAAAATTTTGCTGGTTTAGGGTTTTATTAGGGTAAAACGGGGGTATTCTTGCTCCCGTTATTTTAAATTGTAAGTACTATTAAGGTAGATTATATGAACCGTTTTAATTCCAATTTAATTTGTGAGGAGCCTCCGGAAAGCAGTGTAGCGAGGATTCTGAAAATGTGACAAGAAGACTAACTTAGATAGTACCATAAAGGCAACCCACCAGTTGCCTTTATTTTTTTAAAGTTTAAATGCCTTATAAAAGTTAGATGTAGTTTTTTGGAGCCTTTCAGTTATTTATGAGCGGTAAAAGCCGTCGTCCTAAATGGAGGGAACGCACAGGTAGGGCAGTTTTTCAACACGGAGATTGACGTTCCCGACATGTTTTAAGTGGAAAAATTGAACAGTTAGGCCCGGCCAAGAAGTAATTCACATGGTTTAATGCCGGTATGTTTTTTAAAAGCAGTACTAAAGTGTGAGATAGAAGAATAGCCAAGCAACATAGAAACTTCGGTCACACTCAAACCCTTTTCATACAAGAGGTATTTTGCATGTTCCATACGCTGACCCTGGTAAAAGTCGAAGATGGTGGTGCCAAATATTTCTTTAAATCCTTTTTTAAGATAACATTCATTGATGGCTACTTTACGACTTAGCGCCTTGATAGTGATTGGTTCGCCAATATGCAGCAGCAATATTTCACGTGCCTTTAAGATTTTTTCCCGATCTGCCTCGTTGGCAAGGAATTTACAGGTAAATGCAGTTTCTGTTTTTTCGCCGAGCATACAATCCATACTGTAAAGCAGCAAGATTTGTGTTTGAGCATTTATAAAGATGTTCTCCAGGGTATCTGTATAATTATGGTTGAGCAGTGCTTCAATGGCCATGCGTGTTTTGGCACAAAGCGGTAAAATTTTAGAAAACGATGATGTGTGTTTAAAAGCGAGCACATTATCGGATAAACTCGCGGGCGAACTGTTAGCTTTTGCAAATTGTTGCAGGTATGCAGGCGAAAAGCTAAAACTTACAACATCCACGCTATCCACCTTTTCTACACAGTTTTTACTTGCATTCAGATTGCAAAAGTCACACTCTGATTGTTTTTTTCTGCAGTAAACATTACCTGATACACAAAATTTTAGCTCCAGGTAATTGGCCTGAGGATTATTTTTTTCCTGGTGATAAATCAGCACCCCGGTATCTTCAAGTGCAAAAAGAGGATGTTTTCTAAATCTGTTTATACTGTATTTTACAGACCCTGGCACATGCCGTTCCACTTCCTGCAATACTTCCAGGTCACCTTGCATAAAGGGTTGCTTGTGTGCTAACGTTAATATGTCTAAAGCCTGATGCATAATAATCTTACACTGCAAAGATAGGCCAAGCAATCTGATTATTAAAATCGCTGTTTAAACAATGAAGTTAAAATTGCTAACAAATGACATATCTAAGTTTACAATTTCCATGCTATCCGCATTTAGTTGTACTCCGGTTTGGTGCTGCAAGAGCGTGAAGTAAGTCTATTGGTGCGAATACAAAATCGTTTTACAATGGGTTTTCAATCGTCACATATTTGGGAAGAACTTGTGACAAATACTATCCGATTTAAGCCTCAAACAGAGCTGGTAAAACGGTTGCTTTTCGTTACATTTGCAGGAATGTGAATTTTCACATATCAAAAGCGTTTTTAAGCATTTATGAGTACAGATACAGCAGTAATTCCGAGCCTGGCCAATTCCGGCTACAGTGCAGACAGCATACAAGTTTTAGAGGGTTTAGAAGCGGTTCGTAAAAGGCCCGCCATGTATATTGGCGACATTAGTGTAAAAGGCCTGCACCACCTTGTTTACGAAGTGGTAGATAACTCTATTGATGAGGCCCTGGCCGGGTATTGCAAAAACATAATAGTAACCATTAACGAAGATAATTCCATCACAGTACAGGATGATGGGCGGGGTATACCCACCGGCATGCATACAAAAGAGAATCGCAGTGCACTGGAAGTGGTTATGACCGTTTTGCACGCCGGAGGAAAGTTTGACAAGGGCTCTTACAAGGTATCGGGCGGTTTGCATGGTGTGGGTGTAAGTTGCGTGAATGCACTAAGTACCATACTGCACGTAACTGTAGAACGGGAGGGTAAAAAGTTTGAACAACAATACGCAACCGGTATACCCCAATACCCGGTCAGAGAAATAGGGTTGAGCGATAGAACCGGAACAACCGTACAATTTTGGCCTGATGGATCTATTTTTACTACAACAGAATATAATAAGGAGATTTTAGAAGGCCGCCTGAGAGAGCTGGCATTTCTCAATAGAAAGCTTTCCATCGTTCTGAACGATTTAAGGGAAAAAGACGATGACGGGAAGACCTACTCTAAAACTTTCTACAGCGAAGGTGGCATTGTAGAATTTGTTGAAATGATTGACAAAAATGCCAACAGGGCGGCCCTCATTCCGCAAACCATTTATTGCGATGGTCATGATGAAAAGAGCAATGTAGCAGTAGAAGTGGCTATGATTTATAATGCAGGCTACCAGGAAAATATCTTTAGCTATGTAAACAACATCAATACCATAGAAGGTGGTACGCATGTGGCCGGTTTCAGACGCAGCATCACCCGTGTGTTTAAAAGCTACGGCGATAAGCAGGGTATGTTTGAAAAGGCCAAAGTGGCTATTGAGGGAGACGATTTCAGGGAGGGTATCAGTGCCATCATTTCTGTAAAAGTTCCCGAGCCTCAGTTTGAAGGACAAACCAAAACAAAACTGGGTAACAGCGAAGTGATGGGTATTGTAGACGTAACGCTGAGCCGGGTATTAGAGGCCT
This sequence comes from Chitinophagaceae bacterium, assembly GCA_031425715.1. Classification (GTDB taxonomy): domain Bacteria; phylum Bacteroidota; class Bacteroidia; order Chitinophagales; family Chitinophagaceae; genus Ferruginibacter. The sequence goes on from JANPJW010000152.1 coordinate 15,557, forward strand.
ACCTGGAAGAAAATCCAAAAGATGCTAAAACCATCATACAAAAGGTAATACTAGCCGCACAAGCCCGTGCAGCCGCTAAACGTGCCCGTGAGCTGGTGCAACGTAAAAGTGTTTTGGTTGGTGGTGGTCTTCCGGGTAAACTGGCAGATTGCAGTGAGAAAGATCCGGGTATGTGCGAGTTGTTCCTCGTTGAGGGAGACTCGGCAGGTGGTACGGCCAAGCAGGGACGGGACAGAAGCTTCCAGGCTATTTTACCATTAAGAGGTAAAATCCTGAACGTAGAAAAAGCTATGGAGCATAAGATCTACGACAATGAAGAAATACGCAACATGTTTACTGCGCTGGGTGTAAAAATTGGTACCCTGGACGATCCCAAAGCTTTGGATATTTCTAAACTGCGTTATCACAAATTGATCATTATGACGGATGCCGATGTGGATGGAAGCCACATTGCTACATTGATAATGACTTTTATATTCCGTTATATGAAGGCATTGGTAGAACAGGGCTTCGTTTACATTGCTCAACCTCCACTATACCTGGTAAAAAAGGGCAAGGAGCAAGAATATGCCTGGAATGATTTAGAGCGCAAAGCATTGATTCAGCAATTTGGACAGGGTAAGGATGATAGTGTAAATACACAGCGTTATAAAGGTTTGGGAGAAATGAACGCAGAGCAGTTATGGGAAACAACCATGAACCCTGCTACCCGTACCTTGAAACAAGTAACGTTGGATAGCGCCGCCGAAGCTGATCGTATCTTTAGCATGCTCATGGGCGATGAAGTACCACCAAGGCGTGAGTTTATTGAGACCCATGCTAAGTACGCTAAAATTGACGTGTAGAAAATGATCTGGTTTAATATTCTTTAATATCAAAGGGGGACGATTGTCCTCCTTTGTAATTTCGTCAACACGACCGACTTGTCATTTGTAGTGAAGCTTTGCGCTCCTACCATTTTAACAGCAAATGCAGTCATTTAGGCTATCTATCTAAAATTGGTCGTTTTTCAGACCTGCTGCGCAATAGCCGAAGCATTTAGCCTTTTGATCGTAGGTGAATTTGTAACTCATTTGTAAGTAGTAGTTTAAGAATATATGATATCTATTATAGGTACCGGAGCATCCGTAATGAACCAGACACTGAGAATGGGAGCGGTGCAAGTTTCAGCACATTTTTTGGCAAAACCAATATTTTCAGTAGCTTGTAGTGTAGAGTTCAGTTAAGAACCCATATTTACTAATCATAAATTCTATTAAAATGAGTAACATGTTAACAGCTTATTGCATGAAAACAAAGGAA
>JANPJW010000153.1:0-2787 GCA_031425715.1 Chitinophagaceae bacterium
AGCCATGGAACCATACAAAAAAGGGTTTGAAAGATTGCTGGGTAAGCCCATTACTTACATTGAAACCTACCTTGCCAGTGAAGGTTTTTTAGCCTACCAAAACCGACAAGATACGAGGGGCATGCAGCTGGTGCTGAACAACAATATCTTTTTTGAATTTGTTCCTTTTGACGATGAAAATTTTGACAGCGAAGGCAACATGGCGGAGAATCCCAAAGCCCTCATGATTCATGAAATAGAGCCAGGGAAAGATTATGCAATACTGATTAGTACCAATGCGGGTGCCTGGCGCTATGCCATCGGCGACACGGTGCGGTTGGTAGATAAAGAAAGAAGCGAGATTATCATCACCGGGCGCACCAAACATTTTTTGAGTTTGGTAGGCGAGCACCTGAGTGTAGACAATATGAACAAAGCCATTGAAATGGCCAGCGAGCAATTGAATATTTCTATACCAGAGTTTACGGTAGCTGGCGTGCCGCATGGCAATTTTTTTGCGCACGAATGGTATATTGCTACAGACGATAGCGTAGACGCCGCCCGGCTGGCTCAGGTATTGGATACCAATCTTAAATTATTAAACGACGATTACGAGGTAGAAAGAAACCATGCACTAAAAGCCGTAACAGCAAATGTGCTGCCCGAAGAAGTGTTCCTGGCCTTTATGAAGTCTAAGGGGAAAATCGGCGGCCAACATAAATTTCCACGGGTATTAAAAGGTAAGATGCTCGAAGAGTGGAAAGGTTTTTTAAAACATTCAGTACAATTATCCTAGCGCTTCCGGGGCCATTTTTAGTTTACATTATCACAAAGAAATATAATGACAGATGCTTTTTTAAAAGGTCTTGGCATAAGCTTACTACTGATATTCTCTGTAGGCCCGGTTATATTTACCATCATCAAACAAAGCGTTAATCATGGCCGCAGCGGAGGTTTTAGTTTTGTAAGCGGTGTGTGGCTCAGCGACATCATGTGGATAGTGTTAAGCATGGGCTTTGGAGAATTTGTAAAAACCCTCATGGATTTTAAAATCCCCATTGGTATAGCGGGTTGTATTTTTCTAATAGTTATGGGAGTGTATTTTGCCTTTTTCAAAAAAATAAAACCACGGCGACTGCAGGAGCCGGTTGTGATTGCCGGCGATCCTAAAACCGGTACGGGCGACAATCCCAGCTATTTTGCTATTTTCAGTTCAGGCTTTTTGATCAATACACTCAACCCTGCCGTCATTTCTTTTTGGGTAATACTCGCCGCGTCTTTGTCTGCGGTGTATTCCTTTAACGAAAGGGTGGTTATTTTTAGCACCTGTCTTGGCATTAATATTCTTGCCGATATTGGTAAAGTGTTGGGTGCTGGTTATATCGGTAAAAAATTAAGCGATCGAAATATTTTATTAATCAACAAGATCTCCGGATTTCTGTACCTGGCTTTTGGTGGCATCCTGCTCACAGGTATTGTAGTAAGTCTTTTAAAAGACTGACAGTTTACATTCATTTCAAAATTGGCTGCTTTGTTTCCTGCTAAAATAAAATATATACTCTCACTTTTTTGCCTGCTTGGCCACGGTGTTTTTGCGCAGCCTACCGATTTTCTTATTTTAAAAAAAGGAGATAAGCCCTTAAAGAATTTTTATGCCGGCTCGCAAATAGAATTTATGACGGTGGATGGTGCGTATAGAAATGCACTGATTACTTCCATCAACAAAGACAGCATTTACTTACAGGAATTTTTAGTGAGGCGATTGCCTACCGTGTATGGCAGCTACATAAACGATACTGCCGGAAGCTTTCGCTACGTGTACCACTACCGGCAAATAGGAAGTTTTGGCAAAGCCGCAGGCAAAGGCTTTAATGTGAGCGGAAGTGGCGCAGCCCTGCTAGGTGGCAGTGTGCTGCTTACTTTGGCAAGTGGCGTTTCCTATATTGCCGATAAAGATAAATTTAGTCCGGAACTGTTGGCTGCTGCGGTAGCATTGGGCACGGCAGGGTATTTCATGAGCAGGGCAGGCCGAAAGGGAATTGTAATAGGTAAAAAATATACCTTACAATATATGAACATGACCAATAAATAAATTCCCTAAATACCGAACAAGATACTAACCCCTACAGCTTAGCGTTAGTAAGTTTTAGAGCAATGAAGAAAAAATCAAACACAAGCAAACGCAGCACCTGGGCCACCATGAAGAGAGTGGCTCTTTGGTTGTTTATAGCACAACTTGGTTATATTATTATTTGCAAATGGCTCAACCCTCCCATTACCATCACGCAAGTGGTAGATGTGGTAAAAGGGTATGGACTAAAAAAAGATAATATCGGCTACGATGCCATGGGCTCCAACATTAAGTTGGCTGTGATGGCTGCCGAAGACCAGCTTTTTCCGGACCACAATGGCTTTGATGTGCGGGCTATTAAAAAGGCGCAGAAATACAATGAAAAACATCCTGACAGGGTAAAAGGTGCCAGCACCATCAGCCAGCAAACAGCCAAGAATGTTTTCCTCTGGCAAGGCGGTGGATATTTTCGCAAGGGGCTGGAAGTATATTTTACTTTTATGATAGAAACCTTGTGGAGCAAAGAACGAATCCTTCAAACTTACTTGAATGTGGCCGAGATGGGACCTGGTATTTTTGGGGTGCAGGCAGCAGCCAAACATTATTTTAATAAGGATGCCGGAAGTCTTACCCGCAGCGAAGCTGCACAAATTGCAGCCTGCCTGCGTAATCCAAAAAAATATACGGTAAAGCCTTTGAGCAGATTTGTTTCTGTTGTATCGGCAAAGGTTTTAAGG
>JANPJW010000154.1:0-4640 GCA_031425715.1 Chitinophagaceae bacterium
CACAATGGCTCAACATCGGACATCTATAGAAAAACAAACTTTTGCCAGGCGTAAAAAACATACGATTCATTAAAGGATGAAAGTAGTAAAATATAAATGAAGACACGCCTGTAAAAAGTTTCCGAACGGCTGGCTGTGAAGCGGTAGTTGGCTTTACGAATGCAGGGGAAAAAATTCCCAAGGCTTTTGAGGCATCAGCGGGTACGGGTTTGAGTGGGCCTCGTGAAAATGGGAATACCGGGTCCTGAAAAAACACACGGCATTTGCCTGTTTTGAGCCTGATGTAGGCTTCTGAAAAAATCAGGGAACGCCAACTTCGGCGCAACAATTTGCTGAACTGGTATGCGGTCGATCTTGTCTCAATGGTTTGAAAGGGATCTCCTTTGTAAAATCGTCTTCAGGGATCATCATAAAATTTCATTTTTGAACCTAATTTTTTGCAATCGTCGTAAGGAAAATAGTAGCTTTTAGCGTACCACCTAATGAAGAAAGATTGCGGATGGAAAGCGTACAAGTATTGGTGGCCGCATCTATATCGGTCACATTGATATTTATATTTGCAAGCGAAATAGTATTGCCGGCATTTGCACGAATCTGGCTCACAAATACCCGCACATCATCATTGTTGCCCGTAAATTCTGTGAAGGTTGTATTTACAGAAGCAATGGCTGCGGCCACAAGGTTGATATCAACTGTTTTTGAATCAAAGCCTATTCGCAATGGCGATGGCCCATTACTCCTCACCGAACCATTGCCACCAATACTGAGCGAATTGTTCACCACTACGTTGCCGGCAGTGATGGTTGCATTGGTAGAAAGGTTGCCCGTTACCCCTAAACTGGTTAGAGCGCTATGCCCCGTTACCTGCATGCTGCCGCCAAAGTAACTTTCGCCATTGTAAACCCGCAAACGAAAGTTGTTGTCTGCCAGGCCCCCAATGCCAACATTACCGGTAGCATGCATGTCTCCGCCAAAGCGGGTATTGCCTCCCCACACCCGCAACCGGTAATCCGGGTCCACATTGCCACCAAAAGCAGCGCTGCCATCTGCCGAAACATTGCCATCTACATAGGCATCGCCCCCCATCCGGGTATGGCCGTTGCGCACCCATAACCGGTAAGCAGCATTGTAGCCGCCGCCTACGCCAAGGTTGCCAAGTGGTGAGAGGTTCATATAAGCCACGCCCCCGGTCCATAATGAAAGGCCCTTTGGTTCGGGCCCACTCTGCCGGCTGCTGATCCCGACAATTCCTGCGTTTCCAAATACCAATGCAACTGAATCTAATGTGCCGGTGTTATTACTGTTCTGGTCTATCATAACACTTCCGTCTATAGAGAGTTTGCGAAGGGGACTATTGGTACCAATGCCTACCCGTTGCGCAACGGAAAAACTTCCTGGAATCAACAGTATGACTAGCAGCATTATCTGCAACAAGACGATGCGGCCCCGCTCTGCAAATGTTGTTTCTATTTGGTTCATACAATAAATTATTAAATGATCAATGAATGCTTCTTTGTTTAATTCGCATGGGCGAACTGGGTGTTTTAGAGCGAAAGCTGCTGTCACTCATCACAGACAGCAAATTCCATTTCTTCAAAGCCATATATGCAGGCTTGAGCGATGAGTGCCGCCATCAACTGCTTCAGGATGCCGCTACAGCGCCAGCCTGCAAGTACTCCTATGTTGTATAGGAGTATGGATGATTTAGACGAGTTATGCTGTGCCAGTACATCCGCCACGAAGCCCCCTATAACAAGGCCGTTTTGTTTGGCCAGCAAAACAGTGAACCCCGGATCGTTGCCAAACCTGAATAGGTGCTGGCATTTGCTGAATAAAGATATTCCCGGTGGAGAGCACTGATCAAAAACATCCAGCAGTTTCCTGAACTCAGTAACATGTTTTGGAGAAACGATTTCGATATCGCCGAATTTGTTTTTTAACGGAGGCTTCTCCTTCGATGCAATCGGGCAATTGATCTGTTCCATAATTATTACTTGTTTGTCTATAGGGCGAAGTTGTGAAGCATTAAATGGTATTTGAAGGGTTTCTTATCTGGCGGTGATTTGATTTACCAGGCGGTATTTAAATGCAGGAAAAAATTATTTCACGCAAAGAGGCAAAGAAGGCAAAGAGCGCAAAGGGGATCTTCACGCAAAGAGGATTTTCACGCAAAGAGGCGGGGACGGCAAAGAGCGCAAAGGGATTTCCGGCTTATGCATTTATTCTTTGCGGCTTGGCGTGAAAATAGGCTTAGGCAAATAAGCGAAGGAAACAAACGGCGCAAAGAAGCTTTTCCAGCTTACACTATAAGCCGGCCTCAGGGCGGACAGGGCTTTTTTCAACATTCAAAATTCGACATTCCACAGTCTGGATTTCCCTTTGACCTTTCACCTTTTTCTCCTTTCCCTTTGTCTCCCTGCCGCCCGGTAAATCCATTTTACCGAAGGATAACCATTGCTTTTTTCCGCACATTACGGCTAATACTTTTACCCTGCATTTGAAATATGCATCCTGTAGTTCTATTAAAAATATTTACAACATCGAAAAGGAAATAAAATGACACTCAAAAAAATAACACTGACTTTTTTCTACCTGAGCTTTATAACTGGTGCTGCGGTTGCCCAACAAAATATAGGAATTGGTACAAACAGCCCCACCAAAAGATTATCAGTTAACGGAAGCATCGTAGTAGATCATGGTGCTGCCAACAGCGGAACGCTGGACAGTGCCGCACTCCTTTTTGGCAGTAATAGTTCTGTAGGTATCAGCAGCAACAAGCTGGGTGCAGTAAACCCGGGTGGGATTGACATCTGGACGAATGGATTGAAAAGATTGTCTGTCAGCCAGGATGGTAATATGGGTATTCTCACAGCTCCGGATCCCTTGTATAAACTAAAGGTAAATGGCAGCAGTCGTTTTAATGGCAGCGCATATTTTGATGATGCAGTAAATATTGAAGGGTTGTTAACCGTTCCGGGTAATGCAATTTTATCTGGCAACGTTGAGACCTACAGGCTACAGGTGCATGAACATTTACGAGTAGGCGATCATGCTGCCATCGGCGGCCTGCGTGATACAAATTACACGCTGCGTGTGTATGGCAGTAAACCGAGCCGCTTCGGCGGCAACCTTGAAACCTTGGGTAATATGACTATCGGGGGAAACCTTGATAATAGTTTCCGATTACGGGTAATAGGAGGCAACAGCCGCTTTGGTGGCGATGCACAGGTTACAGGTCGTATGGCTATTGGCGGGGATATGGATGATAGCTACCGGCTAAGGGTGTACGACGGCAACAGCAGGTTCGGCGGTAATGTAGATGTAACCGGGCAGATCAATACAACCAGCATGAGTACCGATGCATTGGCCATTGGCGGAAAAGGTTCTGTAAGAAGTGATGGCCTCTCTCCACTTCGTGTTGGCTTTTCTTCCAAATATGTAGATGTGGTAATACCCGCGGGTGCCACCCAGGAGTACACGGTAAATATCACTGATTTTGCCGGCGATAATGATGACATCAGGGTATCGGTTTCACAGTTTGCTGCTGCACCGGGTGGAAGCATTTTGGCTTTTGAACGAAGCATCATAAGCGTAACCACGGTAAATGCGGCAGCAGGCACCTGTGTACTCAAACTACACAACACTGCCAGTGGTCAGCTTAATTTAAAAGGAACCATTTACCTGCTCTGCGTAGCAAAAAATTAAAGCAAATAAAAACACATCAGGCTTCAAAAAATAATGGCATGACCAAAAGGCAAATACAATTGGTGCAGGATTCATGGATACTGGTAAAACCCGTGGCAGAAGATGCAGGAATGATCTTCTATGAAAAATTATTTGTTGCAGCGCCAGGCGTAAGGCACCTGTTTAAAGAAGACCTGCAAGACCAGGCAGGTAAATTGACAACAATGCTTAGCTATGTGGTAACGAAACTCTCTGTGCTAGATGAGATTATTGCAGAAGTGGAAGCATTGGGCAAGCGGCACAAGGCATATGGTGCAGAACCGGCGCACTTTGATGTGGTTGGAAACTGCCTTATAGCCACTTTAAAAGATGGGCTCGCAGAAAAATGGACCGATGACCTGCGAGAAGCATGGGTGGCTGCTTTCGGTGTCCTAAAAATGGCCATGCTAAAGCACTATTAAGCTTGGATAATGAACCCATAACCATGCTACAAGACGGGTAAAGGGTAGGGGAAAATATGTATATTTATTTTACTTTATATCATCAATTTGACTAAAAAAAATCCGCGTGTTTTTTTGGTTCCCTTACTGCTCTTGCAGTTGGTAGCTGGCGCACAGCTTCCGGAGTATCATGTGCGGCTATTGAGCGATCAGCAGGGCTTAAATACAGCTGACATCCTGGACCTGGCAAAAGATAAAAAAGGATTCTTATGGTTACTTTCCCAATCATCTGTGCAGCGATATGATGGTAGGCAGGCCAGCCTCTTTCTTTTTAATGAAACCGTCCGAAAGATTTTTGTTGATAACAAAGACCGCAAATGGGTGCTGAGTAACGCTGCAGTGTATCTTTTTAAAAATGATTTTGAAGGATTTAAACAAATAAAAATACATAAAGACCGGGCAGCGGGTAACGTACAGCTGTTTGATAGCAAGGATGGTTTATACCTGGTGGTGACC
>JANPJW010000155.1:0-10035 GCA_031425715.1 Chitinophagaceae bacterium
AGAGGATGCTTGACAATGGCAGTAGGTTCCTATGCCCAGGATTTACATTTTTCTCAATTTTTCAACTCGCCCCTAACCACCACCCCGGCTAATACCGGTTTTATACCTGATGCAGATTACAGGCTGAGTGCGCAGTACCGCAATCAATGGAGTTCTATCATGACAGTGCCTTATAAAACGATGAGCATCTCTGGCGATGCGCAGGTATTCAGGGATCGCCTGGAAAACGGTTGGCTTGGCCTGGGTGGGGTGGTACTGAGTGATGTGGCCGGTAGCGGTGGTCTTCGTTCTACCAAAATATATGGCTCAGTAGCCTACCACCAAATGCTCGGTAACAGCAGCCTGCTGAGTGCAGGTTTTAACCTCGGATGGGCTAACAAAAGAATAGACCCAAGCGGCCTCAAATTTCCGGACCAGTTTGATGGTAAATTTTTTGATGCCAATATCCCTACGGCAGGCATACCGCTAAACAATAGCACAAGTTATTTTGATATGCAGGTGGGAATGAATTATGCTTATTTTCCGCATGAAAACGTGTACATCAATGCTGGTTATTCTATTCACCATGTGAATAAACCAAGGGAAACTTTTTTTGCAGATAATACAGAAACCGGTATTGTACCCATGAGGCATATTGGTTTTTTAAATGCAGTTTTAAAAGTGCACGAAAAAGTAATTATCAGCCCCAATGTTTATTTCGCTACACAGGCTAGAGCAACAGAACTTGCAGGAGGAGTATTGGCAAATTATAACTTAACCGAGGCTGGAGAAAAACAACTCATTGCAGGTTTGTATTACCGTCACAAAGATGCAGCCATCCCTATGCTTGGCTTCGAAGTAAACAATCTAAGGTTCACTTTTAGCTATGATGCAACCGTATCTAACCTCAACAACTTTAACAACTACCGCGGTGCTTCAGAGTTCACCCTTGTGAAAAAGGGGTTTTATCCGCAGAGCACAGGCAGACAATCACTGTGTCCGAAGTTTTAAAGCTTAAAAAGTTAATCAAAGAACCTAACGAGGTATTTTTTTTCCGACTTTTACCAAAAAAAGTAAATGCCTGTTATAGAAAGTACACAAAAATTCATGGTGCAGTTGGAGACTTTCAGGAATATCCTGGGAGCTGAGTATGTTTTTACCGATGAGGAAAGTTTAAATAACTATGCTCACGACGAAACCGAGAACCTACATTTTCTTCCGGATATTGTGGTGAAGCCACGCACCGCAGAAGAGCTAAGTGAAGTAATGAAGATTTGCAATGCTCAAAAAATTCCGGTTACGCCAAGGGGTGCCGGTACTGGCCTCAGCGGTGGGGCACTGCCGCATTTGGGAGGTGTGCTCATTTCTTTTGAGCGTATGAATTCTTATATTATTGACGAAAGAAATTTGCAGGTAACTACAGAGCCCGGGGTAATTACAGAAGTGCTGCAAAATGCCGTGAAGGAAAAGGGATTGTTTTATCCACCAGACCCAAGCAGCAGGGGCAGTTGTTTTATAGGTGGCAATATTGCAGAAAACAGCGGTGGTCCCAAGGCTGTAAAATATGGTGTTGTAAAAGATTATGTGCTAAACCTGCAGGTGGTATTACCCACCGGGGATATTATATGGACAGGCGCCAATGTGTTGAAAAACTCTACCGGTTACAACCTGACGCAACTCATGGTGGGCAGTGAAGGAACCCTGGGGCTGGTTACCAAAATCGTATTGAAATTATTGCCACATCCCAAATTTGATTTGCTGATGTTGGTACCTTTTAAAGATCTTGAAAAAGCGGGAGAGGCGGTGAGTGCTATATTTAGAGGAGGCTTTACACCGAGCGCATTAGAATTGGTTGAGATTGATGCACTCAAAATTGTGAGCAGTTTTGTAGATAGCACCGCTGTGCCGGTAACGGACGATACCGCCGCCCATCTCATTATAGAAGTAGACGGAAACGATATGGATGTGCTAATGGCAGATATGGAAGCCATTGCAGAACTTCTGTCTCATTACGACTGTGGGGAAGTTTTTTTTGCCGATGATGCACAGCAAAAAGCAGAGCTGTGGAAATTGAGGCGTAGGGTGGCCGAAGCCGTAAAATTAGCAGGATACACCATAGAAGAAGACACTGTAGTGCCAAGAGCAGAATTGCCTGCTTTGATAAAAGGCGTGAAAGAATTAGGGATACAATACGATTTTTCTGCAGTATGTTATGGCCATGCCGGAGATGGTAATTTGCATGTGCGCATTAAAAAAGAGGGAAGCATCTTTAGTTTGAACAATCCCGATGTGATCCCTGCTTTGAAAGCGCTTTTTGCCCTCGTAAAGAGTTTGGGTGGCACCATCAGTGGTGAGCATGGCATTGGCCTGATTCAAAAAGAATACATGGACATTGTGTTCGATAAAACCCAACTTGAATTAATGAGGGGTATTAAAAAAGCGTTTGACCCTAATAATATTCTTAACAGCGGAAAAATATTTGATGCCGTTTAAACATAGTTTCATGAAAAATATAGTTTGCGCATTGGTACTCATGGGTTCTGTTCAGCTTCCGGTTCTTGCACAGGAAAAAACAGGTGAAACGGCAGATGAGCCAAGAAGAAAAACGTTTAAGAAAGAAAATCTTTTTACGGGCGGCAGTGTGAATGCATCTTTCTTTAATGGCACAACCTCCCTCGGCATCAATCCACATTTTGGGTATAGCATCAATAAGTTTGTAGATGTAGCCCTTTCTATGAATGTTAGTTATATCTCTCAAAGAGACAATCAGTTTAATGGCGATAAGCTGCGCCAGAATATACTAGGTCCGGGTGCTTTCGTTCGCATCTTCCCGGTAAAATTTTTGTTTGCGCAGGCACAATATGAGCATAGTTTTATCCGGTATAAATACATATATCCCTCAGGGTCTGGGCAGCCCTCAGAGAAACAACGCTTTGAGGCAAATAGTTTGCTGGTAGGGGCAGGCTATACCAATGGCAGGGAAGGGGGAAACAGTTTTTACTACGTATCAATTTTATTTGATGTGTTGCGGCAACCAAACTCTCCCTACACGGATAATAACAACAGGGTTATACCTGTGTTTAAAGTTGGTTATAATATTGGCCTGTTCGGCAATCGATAGGCGGATACTATAGGTATTGAAGTATGTCTGCAGGTTCTCTTAAAATGGTCATAGACTCATAAGGATCGCTGTACAAAAATCCCTCTTCATACATCTTTCGGATGTGCGCTATCATGTGATCATAAAATCCGTCACTGTTCAGAATAAATATTTTTTTATTGTGAATGCGAAGCTGGTTCCAGGTTAAAATTTCGAAAACTTCATCCAGCGTGCCATAGCCACCGGGAAGAATAATGGCTGCATCGCATTTTTCGTACAACATCTGTTTACGCATATGCATATTATCAACAATATGCAGCTCGCTCAGCCCATCGTGCTGGTGTTCAAACTCAGATAAGACTTTTGGAATGATGCCCACCACTTTTCCGTTTTTAGTTAGTGCCGCATTTGCTACAGCAGCCATCAGGCCTTTGTTTCCACCGCCATAAATAATCGTAATTTTTTTTTCTGCAAGTATATAGCCAAGCTCGGTTGTATGTGCTTCAAAAATTGGATTTTTACCAGCCTTGCTACCGCAAAAAACGTCTACTGCTTTTATATCCATATCGTTAATTTAAGCGCAAAGGGAAGCAATTTTCTTTATCTTCAAAAATTATTACCCGATTTAATAATTTCTTAAATATTCCATATGTCGCCAGCCGTGTTGTTTTCTTTTGTGATCGGTTACTTTGTTATCTTACTATTGGTGGCCTGGTACACTTCCAGGGGTTCTAACAATGAATCTTTTTTTATTGGAAATAAAAAGAGTAACTGGATGCTGGTTGCTTTCGGGATGATTGGGACATCGCTGAGTGGGGTAACATTCGTAAGCGTACCGGGTGGCGTGGGCACTTCTAATTTTTTTTACTTCCAGGTTGTACTGGGGTATTTCCTCGGCTACCTGGTCATCGCTTTTATCTTATTGCCTTTATACTACCGACTTAACTTAACCAGCATTTACACTTACCTCGAGCAGCGCTTTGGTATTAATGCACACAAGGCGGGTGCTTCCTTTTTTATTTTATCAAGATCTGTAGGAGCTACTGCCCGCCTGTATTTGGTCATCAATATTCTCCAGCTATTTATCCTTGATAAGTTGGGGATTCCCTTTATTGTAACAACGTTGGTGATACTGGTCATGATCTTACTGTACACTTTTGAGGGCGGTGTAAAAACAATTATTTATACAGATACTTTGCAAACTTCTGGTATGCTTATCGGACTCATCGTTTGTATCATTGTTATCATCAGGGCTTTGGGCACCGATTTTTCCGGGGCGCTTTCTTTGTTGTCAGATAAAGGTTATACCCAGATTTTTAATCCCGATATTAAGTCAGGATCTTATTTTGGCAAACATATTTTGGGTGGTATGTTTATTACCATTGCAATGACGGGGCTCGACCAGGAAATGATGCAAAAAAATATCAGTGTTAGAAATTTGAAGGATTCACAAAAGAATATGATGTCTTTTACGGGCATCATCATGGTGGTAAACTTCCTGTTTCTTTTTCTTGGTGGGTTGTTGTATTTGTATGCAAATGCCAATGGAATCACGGCTGCGCCAGACGATCTTTTTCCAACCATTGCCCTCAGCGATGCATTTACCGGAACCATCGGGGTGCTGTTTATCATTGCCCTGATCTCAGCACTTTTCCCTAGTGTGGATGGTGCTATCACTTCGCTCACATCTTGTTTTTGTATAGATATTCTCGGTCTTAATAAAAGGCCCGACAATGAAAAAGCGAAAAAGCGTACGAGGTTAAAAGTGCATTTTGGGTTTGCTGTTTTGTTTTTTCTTCTTGTACTGGTGTTCAAGTTTATTAATGACAAACTCATTATAGACTTTATTTTAAAATTTGCCGGCATCACATATGGCCCCCTGCTTGGTTTGTTTGCCTTTGGTATCTTAACCAAACGAAGTTTAAATGATAAATTAATTTGGGTGGTGTGTATCATTGCTCCATTACTGGCACTTTTGTTAGATATGTTGAGCAACCCGGTATGGTATGAGAAAAAATTGCACATGCAGCTTGGCCTGGAGAATATCTCTCAAAATATCTTTAATGGGTATAGCATAGGAAACGAACTGATACTTATTAACGGAATTATTACCTTTCTTGGGTTATGGATGATTTCTAAAAAACAGCATGGCCAAATAAAATAATTATGCAATTGGTGAACGAAAAAGCAGAGCAATATGCGCTTGACTTTTCATCTGCTTTGAACCCACTGCTGATGCAAATAGAGCAGCAGACTTTGGCTGCACATCCGCATGCACATATGCTTAGCGGTAGTGTGCAGGGTAGGTTTCTGCAATTTGTAAGTGAAATGTTAAGGCCTCATAAAATCCTTGAAATAGGCACTTTTACTGGCTTTAGTGCGTTATGTCTGGCAAAGGGGCTTGCAGAAAATGGGATGCTTCATACCATTGAGCTAAGAGCAGAAGATGCCGTTACAGCCCAACAATATTTTGAAGCGTGTGGTTATGCAAAATCAATTCAATTGCATCTTGGAGATGCGCTCAGCATTATACCAACCCTGCACGAAGAATGGGATCTGGTTTTTATTGATGCAGATAAAGTGAACTATATTAATTATTACGAATTAACTTTGCCCCGGCTAAAAAAAGGCGGCTGGATGATAGCCGATAATGTACTGTTTCATGGCCAGGTACTGCACGACGAAATAAAAGGTAAAAATGCAGTTGCCGTACAGGCTTTTAATGAGCATGTAAAAAACGACCAAAGAGTAGAGCAGGTAATGCTTACCGTGAGAGATGGTCTATTGTTAATTAAAAAATTATAACCGGTATGTTAAGAATATATATAGGCATAGCACTATTTTTTAGCATAGCAAATGTATCGGCACAACGATTATCGGTACAGGACTATGTAGCAACCTATAAAGATGCCGCCATTGCTCAAATGAAGAGATTGGGTGTGCCAGCTTCCATCATCCTGGCCCAGGGAATTTTAGAAACAGAGAACGGCAACAGCGACCTTGTAAAAAAATCTAATAATCATTTTGGCATCAAATGTAAAAGTACCTGGACGGGTATGTCGGTTTCTCACACAGACGATGCGCCGAATGAGTGTTTCCGCAAATACAATACTGCAGAAGAGAGTTATGCAGACCATAGCAATTATCTCTACAACACCCCTCGTTATGCATCGTTGTTTAAGTTAGCATCTACAGATTATAAGGGATGGGCCTATGGTTTAAAAAAAGCGGGCTATGCCACCAACCCCCGCTATCCTGAAATACTTATCAGCAATATTGAAAAATACAACTTGCAACAATACAATTTTGAAACGGGTACGCTCACCGCATCTCCAGTCCCCATAAATACCGGCGTGGAGCCCACAACGAGGTCCGATGAGGTTAATCCTGTTGTTGTAAAAGAACCCAATGTTTTCAAAAAGCTTTTCTCTAACAGGAAAAATAGCAGTAATCAATATTTTAACAAGCTAAATGCTGTGATGGTATTCAAGGGTAAATCTTTGCTGGCGATTGCTACAGAAAATGATATAGCGCTCGTAAAACTCCTGGAGTACAATGATCTCCCAAATGACGGGTTGTTGGAGGAAGACCAGTGGATATACCTGGAGCGCAAACACAAAGAAGGAAACAGGGATACTTATACTGCACTGCAAAATGAAACGCTGCATAGCATCGCCCAAAATAATGGTGTGCAACTAGCCATGCTTGCTCAGTACAATAACGTGGGGGCAACTGATGTTGTAAAAAGCGGTACTGTCGTCAGGTTGAGGCCGGGTTTAATGGCTATTGCTGCACCACAAGTTGCAGGCGTACAAAAAGTACATGAGGTGCAAGCCAAGGAAGGTCTGTATAGCATCGCAAAAAAATACAACGTGAGCATAGATGAGATAAAGGAATGGAATAAGTTAGACAGCAACGATCTAAAAATGGGTCAACAATTAATCATAGCAAAATAAACGGCATGCTCCCTATCCAGGTAAAAGACAAAAAATTCGTTCCATATTTAACGGCAGCTCAGATTGCTGAGCAAGTTAAAAGATTGGGAAGTGAGCTCAACCGGGATTATGCCGGCAAGAAGCCCTTGTTTATTGCAATCTTAAACGGGTCTTTCATGTTTGCCTCGGATTTGTTTAAAGAGCTGGATTGTGACCCGGAAATATGTTTCATAAAGCTGGCTTCGTATAAGGGTACCCGTAGTACCGGCCATGTCATCACTTCAATTGGCCTGGATGAATCTTTAAAAGACAGGCACGTGATCATTTTAGAAGATATTGTAGACACTGGCAAAACGCTTAGTGAGTTTTTGCCACAACTGCACGACCAACAGCCCGCATCCTTAAAAATTGTTGCGCTGTTGCACAAGCCCGATGCGTTGGTGCATCCTGTAAAAATTGACTACCTTGGTTTTGCAGTGCCCAACAAATTTTTGTTGGGTTATGGTTTGGACTACGACGGGGTAGCCCGAAATTTAGCCGAAATTTATCGTTTGGTAGAAGACTAAGGGCAGCATTTGGTTCGTTATAGTTGCCTATGCCAGGGAACCCTGCCATTTCGCTCAATCAAAGTTGCTTGAAAAAAATTGCCACATATTGCTTAACCCTTTTCTTACTATTTCCCTGCTTCGGTCAATTCTATTTGCGGGGAGAAATAAAAGATGAAAAAAGTAAGCCACTCACTGGAGTAAAAATTTTCGTGCATTCTACCAGAACCATGTATCAGTCTGGCATGCAGGGAAGCTTTGGTTTTAACGTATCAAATACCTATGATTCGCTGAGCTTTACCATGGAGGGTTACGAGTCTAAAACACTCAGGGTAAAATCTGATGAATGGCAGAAAATATTCTTACATACCTCTGCCGACCAAGCAACCAACAAGAGGCAAAAGTTACTTTCAGTAACCAGTAATCCGACACAAACATCAAGGTTCAATCATTTCTTCAGCGACGAAACTTATTTTCAATTGGTAGAAAACGAGTTTGTGAATGCAGGTACATACCCAAACACGGGTTTTTCTCTGGACGTAGACAAGGCGTCCTACAGCAATGTGAGACGGTTCATTAATATGCAGAGTAAAGTTCCGCCAGATGCAGTTAGGATAGAAGAACTGATTAATTATTTTAATCTTCAGTATAAGGAACCTGAAAAAAATGCTCACTTCAATATTAGCAGCCAGTTAACTTCCTGTCCATGGAACGATAGGGAGCAGCTACTTTTTTTAAATGTTAGTGCAAAGAAACTTGATCTCGCCAAAGTGCCCCCGGCCAACTTTGTGTTTTTAATAGATGTTTCCGGCAGTATGGACATGCCAAACAGGTTGCCTTTATTAAAAGCTGCTTTCCAGGTACTGGTAAAGAACCTCCGACCAATAGATCAGGTGTCCATTGTAGTATACGGGGGTAGCGTAGCCGTTTGGCTGCAACCAACCACTGGCGCTAATAAGGACACCATCATCAAATCAATTGAGGAACTTACCGCATCGGGTGGTACACCCGGCGAATCGGCCATTCGTACAGCTTACAAGCTGGCATCCTCTACTTTTATAAAGGGAGGCAACAACAGGGTTATTTTAGCTACAGATGGAGATTTTAATGTGGGCGAAACATCCGAAAAGGCCATGGATGAGTTAATAACTGAAATGCGGCAAACAGGAGTATTTCTCACCTGTCTTGGCGTGGGTATGGGAAATTTTAAAGATTCTAAACTTCAAACCCTTGCCAAAAAAGGCAATGGTAATTACGCTTACCTGGACGATATTAAAGAAGCCGAAAAGGTATTGGTTAAAGAGTTGACACAAACTTTTTACGCCGTGGCAGACGATGTATTTATGGATGTGCACTTCAATCCTGCCATGGTAAAAGAGTACAGGCTTATTGGGTTTGATAACAAAAAAGAAGCCATTGCAGATCAGCAAAGCCAGATCAGCGGTGGCGACATTGGCAGCGGCAACAGTACGCTGGCCATCTTTCAAATTGTGCCAACTCAACAAAATTTATTAACCCTGGATACCTCCGCTGCAGAAGATGTCGCCTCGCTCGCCCTGCGATACAGTCTTTGCAACGATACCATGCACAAAACCATCAATTACCCGGTGAAGCGCAACTATATGACTTTTGATAAAATTCACCACGAGCTTCAGTTTGCAACTGCCGTTACTATGTTTGCTCTCAAATTAAAAGAGTCTAAGTACATTAATACAGATTGGGGCTCGGTACTAACAGTAGCCACTGCGGCCGCTGATAAAAGTAATTATCTGCAAAACGAGTTCCTGCAATTGCTGGAGAAGGCGCAAAAGATCTATCCGGAGAAAAAGAAAAAAAAGAAAAAAAATTAGGGACTTGCCGCAAGGCATTTAACGCATAAAAAAACCCATCCGTAAAGATGGGTTGTATAAATTTTGAAGGTAGTTTATTTCACTTCCACAGCATCGTTCAGTTCAGCATCCACTAAAATTCGCCCACAGTTTTCGCAAACCATTAGCTTCTTACGCAATTTAATTTCGCTCTGTTTTTGCGGGGGAATAGCATGAAAACAACCACCACAGCTATCTCTCTCCACGGGGACTACTGCAAGGCCGTTACGGTAATTTTTACGGATGCGATCGTAGCTCAATAACAAACGCTCATCCACATGAGCCCTTGCTGCTGTGGCTTCTTTATCGTAATGCTTTTCTTCCTTCTCCGTTTCGCTGATGATCTTTTCCAACTCAGCTTTTTTACCATTAAGGTTTGATTCTTTGGTAGCAACAGCTTTTTTAGCAAAATCAAGCTGCTTGGCTTTTTCAGCTACTTCTTCGTTGGCATCCTTGATGTGTTTTTCAGCCAGTTTTTCTTCCAGTTGCTGCATCTCTATCTCTTTATTGATAGCTTCAAACTCCCGGTTATTTTTTACATTCTCGCTTTGCTTCTCGTATTTTTTAATCAGTTCCTGTGCCTCTTTAATGATCGCTCTCTTCTGATC
>JANPJW010000156.1:0-4087 GCA_031425715.1 Chitinophagaceae bacterium
TGTTCAAAGCCTGCAACATCAAACGTATTATCATCTTCATTAAAAAACTTGCGGAGGTTCACACTGGCAAGGTTGCAGGCAGTGTTGTCTAAAAACATATATTCACTGCAAGGGTTAGACGCTCTTATGCGACCGCCCTCAGGGCAGGTATGCCACTCGTTGATGGTAGTATCATATTGTGTACCGGGGTCAGCACAGCGCCAGGCGGCATAGTTTATCTGATCCCATAATTCTTTTGCTTTGATCGTTTGCATGTTGCGGCCATCACTTCTTGCTTTCAGTTCCCAGTCTCCGTTTTCATCCAAAGCTTTAAAAAAGCTATTGGGCACCCGCACAGAGTTGTTGATGTTTTGTCCGCTCACGGTTCGGTAAGCTTCCCCTTCGTAGTCGCTTGGGTAACCTGCAGCAATTAGGGCTGCTACCTTCTTCTCTTCATCTACTTTCCAGTTTACAAATTCTACTATTTCAGGATGATCCAAATCAAGACAAACCATCTTGGCTGCACGCCTTGTGGTGCCTCCACTTTTAATGGCGCCGGCTGCACGGTCACCTATTTTTAGAAAACTCATCAAACCACTACTCGTGCCGCCGCCACTCAGCTTTTCCTTCTCGCCTCTTATGCTGCTATAGTTGGTACCTACACCGCTACCGTATTTAAATATTCTTGCTTCCCTTACCCAGAGGTCCATGATGCCACCATCATTTACGAGGTCGTCTTCTACACTCAAAATAAAACAGGCGTGTGGCTGTGGGCGCTCATATGCACTGGTAGATTTTTTGAGCATTCCATCTTCCTGGTCTACATAATAATGCCCCTGGGGTTTGCCGGTAATACCATACACTTCGTGCAGGCCGGTATTAAACCACTGAGGACTGTTAGGTACGCAGGCCTGGTTTAGGATAGAGTACACCATTTCGTCATAAAATATTTCTGCGTCCTTTGGTGTTTCAAAATAGCCATAGCGCTCGCCCCATACCCTCCAGCAATGCGCCATACGATGGGCTACCTCTTTGCTACTTTTCTCTCTGCCCGTGGTTCCATCTGCCTGGGGCACACCCGCTTTTCTAAAATATTTTTGCGCTAATATATCTGTGGCAATCTGGCTCCATTGTTTTGGAACTTCCACATTGTCCATTTGAAAAACAATTTCTCCAGAAGGGTTTTTAATAACTGACAGCCGGTAGTCGTACTCGAACATGTCGTAAGGACTTATACCTTCTTTTGTAAACTGTCGGGAAATGCGGAGTGAAGCAGTCGATTGCTTTTTTGTAGGCATATGCGGTTGTTTTAAGTTTGTGTGGCTAACAGGTTTCAGAGAAAACCGTAGGACAACGAATGTATTCTTTGTACTTCGGTTTTTTTAATTGGAAATATCAACATGCTGTGGACAAATTGGTAGATCATTTAGAAGCGGGCGGCAGGCTGATTTTACCGACAGTTTTTTATTTTTTAAAAAAAATACATTTTTTCTTTATGCATTAAAGTTGTAAATGTGTAGATCAAAATAATTAAGAATAAGGCTTAAAACAGGATACATTTTTTTTGAACTAAACTACATTGCCTACAATATGAGAGTGATTATACAAAGAGTAACAGCAGCATCTGTACAAGTGGTTGCCCGGGAAAAAGCCGCCATTGGCTCAGGCCTGTTGGTGCTGGCAGGTATAGAAGAAGCAGATGATGAAACAGACCTGCAGTGGCTGACAAATAAAATTGTGCAGTTGAGGTTGTTTGATGATGAGAACGGTGTACCCAATATTTCTGTAAAAGATACTGGCGGCGATATTCTATTAGTAAGTCAATTTACACTGCACGCTTCTACTAAAAAAGGCAACCGGCCTTCCTATATCAAAGCCGCAAGGCCAGAAACCGCTATTGTGTTATACGAACGTTTTATAACAATGCTTGAGGCCGCATTGGGCAAGCAGATTTTTACCGGTACTTTTGGCGCAGCCATGAAAGTGAGTCTTGTTAATGATGGCCCAATTACTATCGTAATCGACAGTAAAAACAAGGAATAATCAACTTATTCACCATGCAATTTTAAAACATGCAACCCATAACAATTGAAGAAGCACAACAAAAAGTTGATGACTGGATAAAGACCGTAGGCGTGCGGTATTTTAATGAAATGACTAACCTCGGCATCTTAATGGAAGAAGTGGGAGAACTAAGCAGGATAATGGTGCGCACTTACGGGGAACAATCTTTTAAGGAAAGTGATAAGGGGAAATTGCTGGCAGATGAAATGGCCGATGTGTTATGGGTACTCCTTTGCCTGGCTAACCAAACCGGTGTAAACCTAACAGAGGCCCTGCAGCAAAATTTTGAAAAAAAATCTATAAGGGATGCTACCCGCCACAAGGAAAATGATAAGCTGCACTAATTAAATATACCCTGCTCAAGGTATAGGGCAGGCTTTTTCAAAATCTATTTTTATGTGAATAATAACATATAAAAAAGCAGATCATGAATAAGCTACTTTTTACTGCAAGCCTCTTACTTGTTTCCTTTTTTGCAAATGCACAAAAGGCTACCGACTGGAAAAAAAACTTTCCTTCTAAAATTAACTGGTATAAAATAACCGATGCTGGCATTTTGGTGGTGGGTACCAATGATGGCTTGTACGGGGTAAGCCCGTCTGACGGGAAAGAACTTTGGAAAATTGATAAAATAGAAAACATCCAGGAAGAAAATTATGATCCGATAGAAGGTACACCTTACATTGTTTTGGCAAAGAGAGGGTTGTTTAAATCATCTAATAACATAGTAGATGTAGCAACAGGTAAGATTATTGCAAATAGCCGGGAACTGGGGCTGGCTGCCATTACCAAGCGCATTCACCTGATAAAAAACAATGCAGTGCTATTTTACGGCACCGGTAACACCGGCAAGCCAACGCTGATGATGGTAAGCCTGGCCACCGGCGAGAAGCTTTGGGAGCAAGCGAAATTATTTGAAAAAAGTACAGAGCAGATAGTTTCCGAAGCGGGTGAAACAAGCCAGGGTATTTTTATTGCTACCAACCGCAATATTTATAAACTCAACAAACAAACAGGTGAAGTTTTATACAGCCTGGATATGAAGAGTGATGTGCCTATGTTAGCCCCCGCCCCTGAAGAAAAGAAGGGTCTGGGTGGTATGCTAAAGGTTCCAAAATTTGGAAAGGGTATAGATAAAGGTGCCAATGAACAGGCTACCATGACCTCTGCAGATTTTTTTCAAAAAGACAATGAGAATATCGTTTATTTCTGGAACCAGGATATTCTCACCGCATTTAACGTAGCAGATGGAAAGGAAGTGTGGAGCCGGGTAGAGTTGCCCTCTCCGGTAACCAATATTTTGTACGATTCCCATGGCATGTTGGTGGCTACGGCAGAAAAAACACAAGCTGATATTGCAAAGCAAAATGAAAAGGGTGGTGGCCTCATTGGCAAAATAAAAAAATCGGGAGCCGCCAAAAAAAACAGGGCTTCTTTGCTCTGCCTTGATGATGCCACGGGCAACCAGAAATGGGACAGTGATATAGATTTGCAGGGCGACATCATGGCCTATAAACTTGCCGGCAATAAATTAATCCTAGCTACAGCAAGGGATCAGGGTACCAACTTTATTAGCATACTAAACCTGGACGAGGGTAAATCCATCACCAAAAAACCATTGCCCATAAAAGGATCCATAAGAGATCTGCAATTGGTGCCGCAGGGCCTTTACTATCGCACCGAAGACCAGATCAATATTCTTGATTTGGAAACAGCAGAAAAAACATGGCAAAAAGGTTTCCAGGTAAAGAACTGTGTGGGGGACAATGCATCCGGTAAAACAGGGTATGTGTTTGCCAACGATATTATTTACAAAGTAGATTTTGAAAAAGGAGATCTTGTAGAATGGGTTACCGGTATCAGTTTCAATGGTAAGGAGGAACCAACTTCTTTGCAGGTTAGAGCTAATGGCATCTTGCTAACATCAGATCAAAACGCAAGACTTTATGACCTGAACGGAAAGCAAATGTGGCACAATTACCAGCCCGCTCCTGGCCGTACCATGGCGGGGAAATTGATGAGTGGCCTGGGCGGGCTTGCATCA
>JANPJW010000157.1:0-4898 GCA_031425715.1 Chitinophagaceae bacterium
TAGCCATCTCACCAGCAGTGGCAGGCTAAGGCCCTGCACCACCAGGGTAACAAAAATTACTACAAATGCAAGAAAAATAATGGAGTCCCGCTTGGGGAAAGGTTCACCATTGGTCATCACCAACGGAAGGGCAAGCGCCGCAGCCAGTGATATCACCCCACGGGTTCCCGTCCAGGCTACCAACAACACGTTCTTCCAGGTAGTTCCGGCCGCTGTGTTTGCGTGACTACTTCCAAATCCCGGATGGTCTTTCTCAAAAATGCGTTGCATATTGGCACCTGCAAAAACCCAGATAATTCTAACGATGATGGTTACCAAACTGATGACCAGGCCGTAACCAAAAATATCTTTCAATGGGTAACTGCCCATCCCCCGGATGATGGCTGGCAATTGCAGGCCGATGAGGATAAAAACGAACCCCTGCATTAAAAAGATCAATGTATCCCATACGAGCCGGGTGCGCATGCGGGTTTGATAAGAAAACACTTCCGGCGCCCGCCAGGACATTACAAGGCCCGTACTCACCACAGCCAGCACACCAGACATGTGAAAATATTCAGCGGCATGATAAGAGATAAAAGGAGCCAGCAGGGTAAGGCTTGTTTCTACCACAGAATTGTTTTCAATTCGCCGGTGGGCGGCCACAAAAATATAACCGGTAGCTACGCCTATTACAATACCTACACCCGATACCATTAAAAATCCAAGGCCAGCTTCCCAAAATACAAATGCACCCGTGCTCACTGCGGCTACGGCATACCGGTAGGCTATCAAAGCCGAAGCGTCGTTCACCAGGCTTTCGCCTTCCAAAATAGTAATTACTTTTTTATGAAGCCCAAGACCTTTGATGATACCGGAAGCTGCAACCGCATCAGGCGGAGATACCACGGCACCCAGCACAAATGCAAGCGGCCAGGTAAAGCCTGGTATTAAATAATGGGTGGTGACCGCTACCGCTACCGTAGTAAAAAATACCAGCGAAATGGCCAG
The DNA here is from genome assembly GCA_031425715.1 of Chitinophagaceae bacterium. GTDB lineage: Bacteria > Bacteroidota > Bacteroidia > Chitinophagales > Chitinophagaceae > Ferruginibacter. Next base: position 991 of record JANPJW010000157.1, read on the forward strand.
TGCAGAAATGGGCCTGATGGAAGTTTTAAATTCGTGCCAGGAGGTTTTATAAGCAGCATCATACAACAGCGGCGGAAGTATAATGAAGAACACCACATCCGGGTCGAGGGCGAGCTTGGGCAACATGGGTACAAAGCCAATGATCAAACCAGCCGCCAGCAACAGTATGGGGTAGGGAAGTTTTCGCCGGTTAGATATCGCAATCAGCATGATCATGATAGCCAGGATGAAAACAATAATCTTAAAATTTGCCATACATGATTACGCTGAGATAATAGAACATTTTGGTAACCTGTTGATGTCTTTTGAACAAATTTATACTTAATATTCCACACCCAAATTCGGAAATTGTATGGCATTGCTGGTTAAAAAAAATGCCCTTCTTTAGGAAGGACATTTTATCAACTCTAATTTTTTTGCCTGATCAGTGGCAAAGGCCAATGGTATATTTAAAATTACTGATCAATGGATCCAATAACTTTTTTCATAAAGGCATTGCAGGCAACTTTCTCCGGCATTCCATCTGCAATTAGCTGGTGCACTTCCAGGGCGCCGCAAAGATTAGAAATTAATTCTCCTATTACATCCAGTTCCGCATCCTTTATGGAAGGCGCTTCCGAAATATTTTCCAACACAGCAATGGTTTGATTTATTTCAGCTATCGATGCGGTTCTCTGGATATGTCTAATTACTGGTAACTTCATTTAATAAGCTTTTTAAAAGATCTTCTTTATTGGTTTGAACCTGGTTCACTAAAACCCCATTTTTAAAAGCAGCAAAAGTAGGCAGGTTGCTTACATTGGCCAGTTTTCTTGAATTGGGAAATTTCTCTGCATCTACCAGCACAAATTCTATGCTTTCATTTTCTGTTGATAGTCTTTTGAATTTTGGTTTCATCAACCTGCAGTTGCCACACCAGGAGGCAGAAAACTGCACCATCACCGTTTTGTTTTCGGCCACCACTGTTTCTAAAGTATCATCCTGTAGTTCTAATAACATGTTTTCTTATTTTAAAATCTGCATGCAAAATATTTTGCAGCCTGTTTTTTAGTTGGTAGAAAAATAATCGGTAACCCCTTTGTTGGTAGCCACCATCGCATCTTTACCTTCTTCCCAGTTTGCAGGGCATACCTCCCCAAATTTCTCTACATGTATTTGCGCATCCAGCAGGCGAATATACTCGTCAATATTTCTGCCCAAAGGAAAGTCGTTCACCGAAGCATGTCTTACAATACCTTCTTTGTCTATCAAAAAAGTTCCCCGGTAAGCCATCGGTGCTCCATTAAAAGACCATTGTTTTGTGTCATTGTTGTATACATACTCACCACCCAATACACCGTAATTCAATGATATTGTTTTAGAGTGATCGGCTACTATTGGAAAGCTAACGCCTTGTATGCCGGCATTGTCTTTTGGAGTATTTAACCAGGCCAGGTGTGTTTCCTCAGAATCTGTTGAACATCCTACAACGATGGTATCCCTTTTTTCGAATTCACTTAATTTTTCCTGGAATGCGTGAATCTCTGTAGGGCACACGAATGTAAAATCTTTGGGATAAAAGAAAAACAACACATTTTTCTTTCCCAGGTACTGGTTTAAACTAAAATCTTCTACAATTTCTTCTCCGTTTACTACTGCACCTGCCGAGAAATGGGGTGCTTTTTTTCCTACTAATGTCATATTTTTCGATTTAGGCCGCAAAGCTACTCTATCATAATTTGTTTAAGATATTGTGTTGAATGTTTTAACAAAAAAAGTCCTTTCTACCCCTTATATATGTTTTAATTCAAATAACGAGTGGACCGGCAGGTGCAGGTTGGGCTAAAAATGAGCAGGCTTTCTATTTTCAAAAACGCTTTTCTAAAATAATAAACTCCAGTGGCTGCAGGTGTTTACCGGTAAGACCATCCTCTTTAAAAGCCTTCTTTTCGCCCGTCTCCTCGTAGCCGTTTCGCTTATACCAGTCAATCAATTCGCTCCGCAGCGAGATGACGCTCATATAAATTTGGTTGCAGCCAAGGGAAAGCGCATATTCCTCGGCCGCCTTCAATAAATGTTTGCCTATGCCAAAGCCTTGCAACAAAGGACTTACGCTAAACATACCCAGGTAAATTTTATGGCCATGCTGCTGCAGGTTCACACAACCCACGATTTTATTCTCTGCGTCGGTGTATTTTAAAAAAATGCTCCACTCCTGCTGCATCACCCTTTGCAGGTCGTTCTCATCGGTACGCACATTTCCTGCAATGATGTCTGCTTCCGTGGTCCATCCCTTGCGGGAGCTTTCTCCCCGGTAGGCACTGTTCGATAAATCTTTGATGGCAACGATATCAAACGGGGTGGCCACAAAAATGGAAGGATGGGTAAATATGGGCATAGCTGACTGTATATTTTATTTGAGGCAAATCTATTAAAATACCTGCCCCTGCCCGGGAATATTTTCTAAACTACTGTAAATAACTTTACCTAAATTGCCGGCCTCGACCGGGCTTGAACGATACCCGCATCGTTATCCCTAACATAAAAAAACTAAACCCACCATTCCCAAATGCGAACAGGCCCCATAGTATTGATAGAAGATGACAGCGATGATGTGCTAACCATGCAGGAAGCCTTAAAAGATTTGAAAGTAGGCAATGAGCTCGTGTACTTTCCCAATGCGATCCTGGCCATGCAATTCCTGAAGGAAACAGTTGTGCAGCCCTTTCTCATTATTTGTGACCTCAATATGCCATTTAAAAATGGGCTTGACTTTAAAAGGGATGTAGATGCTGACCCTGAACTAAAGAAAAAATGTATCCCGTTTATTTTCTACTCTACCTCCGCTACAGAGGCAGATGTATCAGCAGCATTTTTACAAATGAGTATACAGGGATTTTTTAAAAAGGCCAACAGCTACGATGAAATACTGTCAGACGTGACGGCCATTATTCAGTACTGGAAAAAAAGCAAACACCCCAATTCCTGGTAAGGCACGTCCGGCATCCGGTACACAATCCTCTTTGAGCCCACATAAATTAGCTGCAGCTGTACCAGGCTGCGAGCTTCTGTAACAAGCGTCTTTATTTTTATAGCTGTTTATAAATATTAATTAAACCCCCTCCACCACTTCGCTGTTTAAACACTGTATATTTGTTTCTACTAAGAAAATCAAAGCGATGATGTCCACCAAACAACCAGGCCAACTTACCAAAAGACTTTCTGTGCTTTTTGCTGCGGGCAGCCTCCTGAGTTTTTTTCTTCCCTGGGTAAGTTGGGGAAGCGTGAGGGTAACTGCAAAAGACATGGCTACGCTGAACTTCTACCGCCTGTCTGAAGCAAATTTTGGTTTGGGTAGTCCATTTCCGGAAATGGATTTTGCCAACTCGGTTTTTTGGCTGATCCCTATATTGGCAGTGTTGGTTATGGCATGGGTGCTCTTCAAAAAAAAATATGCAGCCCTTGCTGCTGCCATGGCCGGTGCGTTGGTGCTTGGGCTCGCAGTAGTATATGCGCTGTTTACCAACGAGCTTACCATGTTCGACCCGGCTATTCAATTACCCGGTGCTTTACTGCCGGCATTTTATGTGGCTGTTGTTGCAGCCATCGGGTTGATCTTGTGTAGCTGGCAACATAAAATGGGTTGGAAATTGTTTTTTATCGTGGCCCCTGTCGCACTCTCCTATGTGGCATTTAGCCAAATTAAGGAAAGCCAGCTCACAGAGAAAGTAGCGGCTACCCAAACATTAAAAGCAGCCTACAAAGTGGATGCACTAAAACTCATACAGGAATTTGTAACCGCCGACAGCGTGGCCAATGCTACCTACCGGGAACAAATTGTAGAGGTTACCGGGGTCATTTCAGAACTAAATGCTAAAGATTCTACCGCAACCCTCAGCATGGCCGACAGCACAGGTTCTTATGTTATC
>JANPJW010000158.1:0-21754 GCA_031425715.1 Chitinophagaceae bacterium
GATGCTCGTACCCCATCCCAGCCTTGACAAAATCATACTTAGCACAAAATAACTGATACCCATTCCTATCCACAAATGCTTCATGCTTTCCCCTACATAGGTAAGTGTAACTTTTTGTTTATGCTGGCGCTGGCCCATTACAATACTTATAACGGCGGCCGGCAAAGTGAGCAGCCAAATGAGGTAATGCTGCGGGTAATGCATGATAGTTTTTAAGACAAACTGGCCCACACAGCCGACAAAACTCACCCAGCCCCAAAGCAAGAAGTGCTTGCCATTGTCGCCCATATCCTGGCGAGCCTTACCAATCATATCCTGAATCAGCTTAAGGCTGTCCTGGGGAGAAAAACTACTTTCTTTCATGTTAAACTATTTGATATAAAAACAGGTCCGGTTGAAGCATATTGTATGAGCAAAGCAAATTACTTGCACTCATTCAATATTCCCTCGGCCATTTCTTTGCCCCAGGTTGGATGCATGGGCGAAGCTGGTTTAAAGAGTTCGAATTTTTTGAGAGCAGTTTCTACTTTTGGCTTAGCGGTGCTGCAGCCGCCGCCAAATTGTTCTGGTGTGTACTTCAACGATTGTGCAATTAACAACTCTGGTCTTGGGTTGGCAGGATCTTGTTGCCTGGCAACTTCCAGTTGTTTGCTGCTCTCCTGACCGTATTCCATAAAACGTTGCATAGGGTCTACCATCATGTGACAGCTTGCGATCATACTTTTTATACAGCTTATTTCAGAATTGTTGGGATTCAAAACATCGGCTTTGTCTATCAGCTCCGTCGCTTTATTGGCCAACATGTCGGTCTTAGATTTATCCTGCTCCATAAAACCATAGTTCACCTGGCAGAAAGCGGCGTAATAATAAGGGAGCCATTCTGTTTTTTCAGCATCTGCAATACGCTCAAAATTATTGGCCAACGCCAGCAGGGTTGCAGGGTTGCTAAATGCAGCGCCAATACTCTCAAGATTTTTTTGCATAGCGGCTTTGTATTTTTCACCGGGCTGGGCCACTACCAGCTGTGCAAATAAAATAAGTGCGGCAGTAAATTGTACGATTTTCATTTTCTTGATTTTTTTTGATGATGGTTGTTTGTTGAAACGATTTTTATAAATTATTGTTGATAGCATCCTCCGTTCTGTCCACACCAAAACTCATAAAGCAGGCTATAAATGCAAAGCGTTTTGACGTAGGGCCAATGGGTTGCTTATTATCTGTAACGGTACCATAACTGTAATTGAAAACCTGCTTTTGGCCCAGTACATTGCTCACAGACAGCACCCAAACTATAAAGGCTCTCTTGTTTTGCTTACCGAGATTTGGCAGATAGTTTACACTAAAGCCAAGATTGTTGTAGGAGATGGTACGCCCACCATCGGCAACCTTGTATTTATCTTCGGCCTGGTCGTACTTTAACTGGTACCATGGCCTGCCCGTGGCAAATGTGTAGCTGGCATTGAAACCCGTTTTAAGGGGAAGTGAGAATTTTTTCACCACAAGGGATGCTGTGTGTTTAGCTGCAAAGGAGGGCGTCATGGGAGAAGGAAAATTAAGATAATCCCGTTCTGTATCCAACAGGGAATAGGAAACCCAGTAGTCGACATTTTTCAGTGACTTCTTATCTCGCCAAAATAATTCTATTCCTTTTGCATAACCGCTGCCATTGTTATTAATGGCCACTTGCCTGTTGGTTGGGCCGGTACCGGTTTTAAACAAGTGATCATATTTTTTATAAAACAGCTCTGTTCTAAAAGTACGCATGCTTGCCATACGCTGATACTGCAAAATGTAGTGCGTAGCCTGCGCATAGTTGGCACCGGTAACGGCTGGTTGGTACTGGCTCTCTGGTTTTTGGTAAAAAATGCCATAGGCAAAAGAAAGCTGGCCTTGGTTTTTTAGTTTATAGGCGAGCGAAAATCTCGGTGCAATGTTCCATTCATCTACTAATTGCGAGTGCTCTAAGCGGCCTCCTATTTTTGCTGCGATATCTTTGGAAATATAAAAATCGGTTTCTGCAAAAGCGGCGTAGAGATTATCTTCCAACGTAGTGTTGTATTTACTACCGTCAAATAAGGTAAAGCGGGCTTTTTCTTTGGTATAAAAATAATCAGAACCAAAACGCAGGGTGTTTAGCCCTTTCAGCTTTTTCTCCAATACAAACCTTGCCTGCGCATTGTAACTCTGGCTCAGCAGGCTAAAGTTTTTAAATGCATAGCCAATAGGGCTAACGATTACTTGCTTTTGCTTGTTGGCATCCTGTAATTCATTTTGCGTATCATCTTTATTGCTGCCGAAACTAAGTCCCGCCGACAACTTCCACCCACTCCCAATATTTTCTCGCAGGTTTATGTTTTGATAAGTATTTAAATTATCCAGGGAGAAGGCATTTTTGAGCTTGGTAGAATCGATATCGTTCGTTCTAAAAGCAACTTTACCCGTGCTCCAATACCCGTAGTATTTCAGCATGCCTCCCTTTTTGGTTTTTATCCTAAAATTGGCATCGCCTTCATGAAATACCGGGTTCTGGTAATAATCTTGTTTTTGCTTAATAATGGCAAAAGCAGGGCCGAGGTGGGTAAAATTATAGGTGGTTCCCCAGGAGGCTTTTTTGTTTTTGGCCAGTTTTTGAATACCTCCGCCCAGTCCGATAATACTTAGGCTGAGATTTGCCTGGGTTTTTTCCGGTAAATCGTTCGATTCCAGGATCAATGCCGAAGAAAGTGCCTGACCATACAAAGCGGAGTAACCGCCGGCACTAAAAATGGTTCCTTTAAATAAAAATGGGTTAAACCTACCCCTGGAGGCAATTCCCGGCAGGCTGCTGTAAAAGAAATTGGACACCAGGTTGCCATCTATATATATGTTACTTTCTGAAGCGGTGCCCCCTCTAACAAACAAACCACCCGTTTCGCCCACCTGCTGGGTGCCCGGCAAGGTTTTAAGCGCACCGGTAATATCCCCCTCTGCGCTGGCAGTTGTTACAATATCGAGCGCTGTGAGTACTGTACCCTTTTTTTTGTCGCTTGCCTCAAAAGAACCAGCCGTAATTACCACTGCATTTAATTCTGTTATAAGTTCTTTTATAGATATGTTCAAGGTAATTTCCTTTCCTTCCAGCTGAACATTCTTGGTAAAGCTGCTGTAGCCCGACAAGCTGGCTTCCAATACAAAAGCACCCTTTTCGGTAGTAGAAAAGGAGAATTTTCCCAGCGAATCGGTAGTGGCTCCATCGTAGGAATCCTTCAACGTTATGCTCCCTCCTGCCAAAGGCTTATTCTTGGTATCGGTAAGGGTTCCCCTAATGATGACTTGTGCAAACGATAGCTGAGTAGCTGATAATAAACACAAGAAAAACAAACTTTTCATCGCTTCTAAATTTATCTCAAACATAGAGTAGTTTATTTTATAAACCAAATTATTTTAAGATTAAATTATTTTTATTAAGAGCTTAACACGGCCCCAACCAAGGATAAAATATTATACAACTTAATGATTTACAGTATTTTCGATATATATTTTAAACCCTAACCACACCTACATCTTGTGTCTATAACTTATTAACATCTCAAAAAATAATTTTTTATTGTGCGCTCAATTTGTAATTTAGCAATAGAATTTAATGGGTTAGTAAGTACAAAGGGCCAGCAGAAATGTTTGGCCCTTTTACTTTGCAGCAACTCCTGATAGGCCGTAAAGCTATGGTTACTTCCGCTCCTATTTTTGCGAATTGTAAAGTTTACAAACACACAAAAAACTGTTCCGAATCTCCTTTTTATTTCGCCGCAAAACATTCTTTACAGTTTTACAATTACAAATTACTTTTACGGCATGAGCAAAACGAAGTCAGCATTTTTTTGTCAGAACTGTGGCTATGAAAGTGCGAAGTGGATTGGCAAATGCCCCGGCTGCAACGAGTGGAATACTTATGTAGAAGAAGTGGTTGTAAAAGGAAACGATAAAGCTGCAGGAAAAGATGAATGGAAAGAATACAATGGCGTGGCCAAATTAAAGACAGTTTCCATCAATGATGTGAGCAGCGCCGAAGAAAAACGCATTGTAACCGGCGACGCAGAATTAAATCGTGTACTTGGTGGCGGCATTGTACTGGGAAGTATTGTGTTGGTTGCCGGCGAACCGGGCATAGGAAAGTCTACCTTGTTTTTGCAAATAGGTTTGCAGCTAAAAAATATTCGGACGCTTTATATAAGTGGAGAAGAGAGCGAGCAGCAAATTAAAATGCGAGCCGACCGTGTTGGTGTGAGCAGCGACGATTTCTACTTGCTAACAGAAACAAACACCAACACCATCTTCCAGGAAGTAAAAAAACTGAAGCCTCAGTTGGTCATTGTAGATTCAATTCAGACTTTACAATCACCTTTTGTAGAATCTTCGCCCGGCAGCGTAAGCCAAATAAGAGAATGCGCCGCAGAGCTGCAGCGCTATGCCAAGGAAACCAACACACCCGTTTTTATTATTGGCCACATCACCAAAGATGGCAGCATTGCCGGCCCCAAAATATTAGAGCACATGGTAGATACCGTGTTGCAATTTGAAGGGGATCGTCATTATATGTACCGCATCTTAAGAACTTTAAAAAATCGTTTTGGCAGTACAGCAGAGCTAGGCATTTACGAAATGACCAGCGAAGGTATGCGTGGCGTAACCAACCCCAGCGAAATACTTATTACACAAAAAGAAGATACCCTGAGCGGTATTGCCATTGCTGCCACCATAGAAGGTATGCGACCGCTATTGATAGAAACCCAGGCATTGGTTACACAAAGTGTTTATGGTACGCCGCAAAGAACAGTCAGTGGTTTTGATCTGCGACGTTTGCAATTGTTGCTCGCCGTTTTAGAAAAAAGAGGCGGTTTTCATTTTGGTGTAAAGGATGTGTTCATCAACATTGCTGGGGGTATTAAGGTAGAGGACCCTTCTATTGACCTTGCCATAGTGTGTGCGCTGCTGAGCAGTTACGAAGATGTACCCTTGCCACAGCATGTATGTTTTGCTGGCGAGGTGGGTTTGAGCGGAGAAATAAGAGCGGTCAATAGAATAGAACAACGCATTGCCGAGGCGGAAAAACTAGGTTTTGAAAAGATCATCCTGAGCAAATACAATTCTAAATCGCTGGGCAAATTAAAGTTTGGAATAGAGGTAGTAGCCCTAGGTAAGGTTGAAGAAGTTTACCAGCATTTGTTTTAAACCACGGTCAGACGGTCTCCGTCTGCACCGCCTTCAGCAAAATACCGCATAACCAGAAGAGCTGGGCTACACCGGCACGTCAACAGCATTCAATAGTGTTTTAAATAAAACCTACAGGTTTCACTCTGCACGGCAAACAGCATCCCAACTTTTTTTCAAATGATTTATTTAAATTTATAAGCAAATGCCATAGAATGCTATCACTCCGGCGTATTTTCAACGACAGCATGCAGCTCTTCTTTCCTCACAACTGCATCGGTTGTGGCAGCGATGCTCTCCCGGAGAGCAGCATGCTCTGCCTGCGCTGCATCAGCACCCTGCCCTACACTGGCTATGAAAGTATACAGAATAATCCCGTAGAAGATATTTTTAGAGGAAGGACCTTCATCAAAGAAGCTGCCAGTACTTTTTATTTTTCTAAAGGGCACCTTGTACAACATCTCATTCACCAGTTGAAATACAAAGGCAATCAGCAGGTTGGACATTACCTGGGCGAACTTATGGGCAATGCTTTATTGAAAAGCGATCGTTTTGCCAATATCGACTACCTGGTGCCACTCCCACTCTATGCAGACAAGGAGTTTAAACGGGGTTATAACCAAAGCACTATTTTATGCAACGGAATGTCTTCTGCCATGCAAATACCCGTGATGAACAACAACGTACTAAGACAACGCTACACAGACACTCAAACCAAAAAACACCGATCTGAAAGATGGCAGAATGTAGAAGGAAGTTTTGCTGTAAAGAATCCTTCGATACTTGCCGGCAAAAATATATTGTTGGTAGATGATGTAATTACCACTGGCGCAACCCTCGAAGCCTGTACGCAATGCATGCAACAGATAGCCGGCTTACAAATCAGTTTAGGTACCCTGGCTACAGCCAGTAAGTAGTTTTATTGTAGATTTGTTTCGATGAAAAATATTCTCCTTTTCCTTTTCTGTGGTACCCTTATAAGCGTTTTCCCTTCCTGCAAAAAAGATTCCTTTACAAACAGCCCCGATGCTCGCCTCCGCATTAGCACCGACTCTCTAAAATTTGACACCGTTTTTACCAGCACCGGGTCGGTAACACAGTCCTTTAAAATAGTGAACGAAAACGAACAGCAGTTAAAGTTGTCGGAAATTAAACTAATGGGCGGCACTGCTTCACCCTTCAAAATAAACATCAATGGCGGAGCGAGCACCTCACTCAGCAATTTAGAAATTAGGGCTAATGACAGCATCTATGTATTTGTTTCGGTTTCGGTCAATCCATCCGCAGCCAACCTCCCATTTATTATCAGCGATAGCATATCCATTCAATACAACGGCAACCAGCGTTGGGTGCAACTGGAAGCTTTCGGGCAAAATGCAAATTTTCTTAGGGGGGAAGTGATTTCAATCAACAGCACCTGGACAAACAATTTACCCTACGTAATATTAGGATCCCTGCTGGTGGCGACAGATGTTACACTGACCCTCGAACCCGGTGTAAAAATCTATTCTCACGCAGATGCGCCGTTTGTTGTAGATGGAACCCTGCTTGCAAATGGCACTGTAAATAATAAAGTAACTTTCACCGGCGATCGCTTAGATGAACCTTACAAAAACTTTCCGGCAAGCTGGCCTGGTATTTTTTTTAGAAACAGTAGTAAAAATAACCAGCTCCGGTTTACAGAAATCAAAAATGCCTACCAGGCCGTCGTTGTGTTGGAGCCATCTGTAAATGCCAATCCCAAATTGATCATGCAACAATGCACGATAGACAATGCCTTTAATGCCGGCATCTTTTGCAGCAACAGCAGCGTGCAGGCAAGCAACCTATTGGTGAGCAATTGTGCCAATAATATTTTGTTGGAAAAAGGTGGGAGTTATTCATTTAACCATTGCACCGTGGCTTCTTACTCCAGTAATTTATTGTTGCATAAAACGCCTGTATTGTCAGTAGCCAATTTCTCAGCTGCCAATCCTGGCGCAAGTGATTTGCAGGCCACATTTACCAACAGCATATTTTGGGGAGACAATGGTTTTGTAGAAAATGAAATTCTGGTGAATAAACAAGGCAACAGCCTTTTTGATGTAAAATTTTTAAATTGTCTTTACAGGTCAGCGGTAGATCCAGCCAACTCCACTATAACTGGTGCCATCAAAAACCTCGATCCCCAGTTTGATAGTGTAAATGTAATAAACCGGGCCTATAATTTTCGACACATCAATCAGCCCCTGGCACCAGGCATCAACAAAGGTTTAACAACAACGCTAAGTGTAGATCTTGACAACAACCCACGCCCCGTTGGTTTACCTGATATTGGTTGTTACGAAAAACAGTAAGGCGAACTGAGATGCTTTGTTTATTTTTACGTTCTAAACAAAAATGAGTTTTAACTGTTACTAAAAATAAAAAACTATGATAAAATATTGTGTAGTTGCTTTAATGATGTTGGGATGTGTAAGCCAGTCAAAACAAGGTAACAGCCAGGTACCTGCATCTGCAGCAGACGAAGCAAAATCCATTTACAACTTCAAAGTACCCGGACTCGAAAATGGCACCATCGATTTTAGTGCATTCAAAGGAAAAAAGATATTGATCGTAAACACCGCATCAGAGTGCGGCTATACGCCTCAATACAAAGAGTTGCAGGCACTTTCTGAAAAATTTAAAGACAAGCTGGTGATTGTAGGCTTTCCTGCAAACAACTTCGGTGGCCAGGAACCCGGCACAGCCACAGAGATTAAAGCATTTTGCGAAAAAAATTATGGGGTTACTTTTCCTATGGCAGCAAAGGTTTCTGTAAAGGGCGATGATATGGCCCCTATTTACCATTGGCTTACCAGCAAAACCGAAAACGGCGTGTTGGATGCAACCATCGGCTGGAACTTTAATAAGTTCCTCATAAACGAACAAGGCCAAATGGTAGCATACTTCCCGAGCAAGGTTACTCCCCTCAGTGATGAAATCGTAAGCAAACTCTAACACACAGACTTTTTATGAATAAAAGCCGTCCCTACACAAGTGTAGGGACGGCTTTTTTTATTTTACTTTGCAGCCATGTTATTTTCGCAAGTTATAGGGCAAAGAGAAACCAAAGAGCAGCTTGTACACATGGTGCAGCACAATCGCCTCAGCCATGCTCTGCTTTTCCTGGGTAAAGAAGGTAGTGGCGCCCTTTCGCTGGCTTTTGCTATGGCGCAATACCTTGTATGCGAGCAGGTAAACGGAAAAGGCGTAAAGGATATTGAAAAATTAACAGCTGTTAAGGAGCGGCCCGGCGAAGAAACATCTTTGTTCGCACCCTCACTGTTCGGCGAACCGGATCCTGTATCCAGCATCCAGGACCCAGCATCTGGTATCCAGCATCCAGTATCCAGCAACCAGCATCCTGTACCCCAAACAGACGCATGCGGCGAATGCCCTGCCTGCCAAAAAGCTGCGCAGCTCGTGCACCCCGATATTCATTTTTCTTACCCGGTGGTTACAAAAAAACCCGGCGAGCAACCCATCAGCGCCGATTACATTATAGAGTGGCGGGAGTTTATTTTACAGCATCCCTACGCCAATGCCTACGATTGGCTGCAGTTTATAGCGGCAGAAAACAAACAGGGCAATATCACTTCCCGGGAGTGTGGCGAAATCATTAAAAAGCTTAATCTCAAAAGTTTTGAAGCCGGATACAAAATATTAATCATGTGGATGCCCGAATTGCTGGGCAAAGAAGGCAACAAGCTCCTGAAATTAATAGAGGAGCCGCCAGCCGGAACCCTTTTTATGCTGGTAGCAGAAAATGAAGGGCTCATTTTGCCCACCATACTCAGCCGCACCCAGCTTATAAAATTGCCACCCCTGCATGCCCGGGACATTGAAGCTACCCTTGAACTGCAGGAAGGAGTACCCGTTAAGAAAGCAGAACAAATAGCCGCCATAAGCGATGGCAACTACCACGAAGCCCTGCAGCAACTGGCGCATAGCGACGAAGATTGGGAGCTACTACTCCGGGATTGGCTGAACAGTATTCTAAAAACCGGCCCCGTGGCACAGGTAAAATGGATTGATGAAATCAGCAAAATAGGGAGGGAAAAACAAAAGCAATTTTTAATGTATTTCATTCACATTTTGCAAACGGCACTTCAGTTAAGAACCGGTGGCGGCAGTAGAACCGGCAACCAGGGAAGCTTGTACGATTTTGCCCTGCGCTTCAACAAACTCTGCGGCCTGGAGCAGCAGGAGGCCATTGTGCAGGAACTAGACCAGGCCATTTATTATGTAGAACGCAATGCCAACGCAAAAATGTTGTTTCATGCCCTTAGCATTAAGTTGTATCACATAATTAGCAACAAATCAGTAATTTTGATACAATGAGGAAACGGTTTAGGAGCAGTTTGTTATAAAAGAGGGCCATTTTAGATGACACCAGCTTTTTCAGCAAAACCAAACATCGTTGTGTCACTCACTTGTACGGCATACCGTAAATGAGCATGCCAGCCAACTATACATCAACAACATCTGGCCAATTCTGAAGGCTTTTTCCTACCCTTGCGAGGGGCAAAAAAGTTCAACAGAGATATACAGTACAAGAGTGCGACGCCAATGAAGCTCCACAGCGAATCTGCTGCCGGGTCCCAATACTATTTATTTACTTCCCGGTTTACCGGGATAAATTTTAAGATATGGGTTGTGGAAGTTGTGGAACCGCCAAAGACGGCGCTCCCGGTGGTTGTCAAAGTCACGGACATTGTTCCAGTGGGGGTTGCAATAGGATGAATGTACACGATTGGCTGGCCAACCTCCCTTTCAGCGATCCTGAAAGCAGTTGCCGCATTGTAGAAGTAAGCTTCAATAATGGAAGCCGTAAAGACTACTTCAAAAATACCTCCCTTCAATATTACGAAAAAGGCGAAATGATTACCCTCGAAGGAGTGAATGGTTTTGATGTGGGTATGGTAAATCTTACCGGCGAACTGGTAAGGCTGCAGTTAAAAAAGCATAAAATAGACGAGAAGAGCCCGGATATTAAAAAGATCCTGCGCCGTGCCACAGATATGGACCTGGCCAAAATGAAGGAGAACAAAGCAACGGAAGCGCAGGTACTCATCAGGAGCCGGGCTATGGCCCGTCAGCTAAAACTAGAGTTAAAGATGGCTGAGGTAGAAGTGCAGGCCGATGGGCGCAAAGCCACTTTCTTTTACATTGCAGATGACCGGGTAGATTTTAGAGAACTGATAAAATTATACGCAGGCGAGTTTAAAGTAAAGGTAGAAATGCGCCAGATAGGTGCCCGGCAGGAAGCCGGCAAAGTGGGTGGTATTGGCAGTTGCGGCCGTGAACTCTGCTGCAGCACCTGGCTCACCGATTTTAAAAGTGTGAACACCAATGCTGCCCGATACCAGAACCTTAGCATCAACCAAACAAAACTAAGTGGCCAGTGCGGCAGGCTAAAATGCTGCCTCAACTACGAGCTGGATACTTATATGGATGCACTCCAGTTTTTTCCTACAGATGCAGACATGCTGGAAACGGCCAAAGGCCGGGCCTTTTTGGTAAAAAAAGATATTTTCCGCAACCTGATGTGGTACACCATGGCCGATAGTAATAAACAATACCCATTGGCAATTGACATGGTTAAAAAAGTGAAAGCACAAAACAGGGAAGGGATAAAACCAGAAGTGTTGGAAACTGCCGAAGTTATTACGGGCAAACCAAAAGAAGTTGAGCCAGAATACGCAGATATAGTAGGCCAGATAAGCTTAAAAAGCCTGGAAAAAACTACCCGCAAACGCAGGGATAAAGAACGTGGACAGGATCAAGGCAACCGTGCCCAGCAAAGGGGGCAGCAACTGCAAAAAGGTGGGCAGCCGCAGGGCCGCAACTCTAACGAACCGAGGGATCAACGGGAACCGAGAGAGCCAAGAGAACAGCGTGGACCCAATCAACAACGAGCAGCTCAGAATCGTGGATCAAAACCGAACCGACCTGATGGACCCCAGCAAGGCAACCAGGAACGGGGACCTCAGCAGCAGGGTCCGCAAGGCAACCGCCCGCAGCAAAACCGGGGGTCAAGGCCCAACCGACCCGATGGGCCGCAGCAGCAACGCCCACCACAGCAAGGTGGTTCACAATCCCGCGGCGGTCAAGGCAGACCGCAGCGTGGACCACAAAATCGGGGACCGAGGCCAAACCGGCCGGATGGACCGCCAAAGGGTGAAGAATAATCTAATAAGATTAAAATAGAAATGGCCATTATGCTTGATTGGTGGCCATTTTTTTTGCCTTAACGTAAAGATAACCTGGAGCAAAAGAGCGTTAGCATATAGAGAATGAGCGAATATAAAAGTCAATAATAAAACATACCTGTTTAAAGTCATTTTTTATGAGGTTAATGTGTGCTACATTGTTGCTGAATGAAAACTGTAATACCATTATCCTGTATTGCAAAAACCTGCCTGAAGCCAAGATTTAACTCACATCTTCTTACAGATTCCCAGAATATTGCCACGCACTGTTTAAAAAATCGTTCAAACTCCATCGTATTTTCCACAATAACCAATGTAATTTTCCTCTGTTTATTTTACAAAAACAAAAGCCCGCCTTAAAAAATTAAGACAGGCTAAGAATACGGATTATTTATAAACACTTAGAATTACAAAAATGAAAATTAATATTTCAAAACTGGCTTTTTTAATCATACCCCTACTTTGCATCGTTGTATTATTTTATTCTTGCAAGAAAGAGGATATTAAATTGGCGCATTTAACAGATAAGCCAATTCCATCAGCGCTTGCAGATGCAGCAACAATTGAAAGAACCAAACAAGCAATTATTTCAAGTGGGCAAGCAATAAATGTTACCATGCCGGTTAATCAGAAAGCAAGCGATATTTATTTTTCTGATGCTCAAAATAACAGGATAGACATTCTTGCTCTGGCGCACAATGCAGAGGCGAGTCGAATATCAGTTTGCGATTATCAGTATGATCCTAATGGTGACCCTATCGAGGACATGTTTCCGGCCAACTTCAATCTTAATTCCACAGGGTATATTTATGATTGTGGATCCGGCTCCAGTAATTATCGGGTTTCGTTTGAATGGGGTCTTGCGGTACATCATGCCATTCTTTCACAAAACCTGTATGGCACAGGAGGTAGTGCTTTACGCAGTAGGTTTACATTAAAAATTAAGAATTCTGCCGGTACTGTTATTGCAACTTATACGAATAACTATCTATTGTCGGACAACATTATTGATTTGGGGGATTGGGCGACTGACCCTACCCGCACCTTATATAAAGTGAACGCCACTATTGATGTACCCACAATTATATTTAGTTCAGGAGTTACTTACGAAACAACGCTTACTTTAGCAACTGACTGCAATTTAACGCCGCAGCTTAGCGGCTTACATACAACAACAAGTCTTTCTAGCTTAAATACTCAGCCTTGTAAGCGTACAGATAAAGTCTGGATAAATGGTGCTGGCCCAGGTGGCTGTTTAACTGCAGCCGGAACATTTTTGGTTTGTACACCACCTTCTGGTTATGTTGTAACTCCGGATCATGAATTACAATACAGGCTCAAAAATACCAGTGTTGATTCTTGGGATGCACAAACCTCAGGTTCAGTAATATATCCAAGTAGCACTAGCTACTATTCATTTAGCACATATATTGGTGTAATCAATCTCAACTACGCTACGCCGGGAACCGGCACATGGTTGATCAGATACAGAAACAAGAATTCATGTAGCCCTGTGGCACCTTTTGTGGTTGAAATACGGACTTTATAGTAAAAACTATTTATGGAATACGTTGGTTTGGTGCCAACGTATTCCATTAAATAAACCGGCATACTCAATACCTAATTTGTATCCATGAAAGCTCTGTTTTTTTTATTCCTGTTATTATTAAGCTTTGGTAGCCTCTTTTCACAGGTTAACACCAACGCATGCATTGACTCCTCTGCCCGAGTACGATTTACGGCTCCTGTAAACAACTGGGCTATCAGTAATTTTAAAAAAAGTACTACAGGATTTTTATTTTGCGGAGATGTGGCAAACCAACAAAATTCTGGTGTTGTAGATATGTTCCTTGGTAAAACCGATTCGGAAGGGGAATTATTATGGGCCAAACATGCGAATCGCATTCCCTATGGCGAACAGCCTATCCTTTATGACTGGGCAGAAGGCAATAACAATATCTACTGGCTGGGAAATTTTGACGCTGGTATTAATAAAGCCTTCGTTGTTAAAACAGATACATCAGGCAATGCTGCTTCCAGCTTCTATTACAACATCAATTACGGCCTTGGAAATCCTGCAATAACTCCGTTAAAAATTAAGTATTTCAGCGATGATGAAATCTATTTACTGGCTCATGTTGCCGAATACCAATCACTTTCGCCATACAATTTCGTTATCAGATTTAGAAGCGACGGAAGCATAGTATGGAGCAAGGCGTTTAAAACAGAAAAAGAGTATAGCGGCCCCAGAGGGGTAAATGTGGATTTGATAAAAAATGCAGACAGATTAATAGTTTTCGGAACTTTTATGCACTATTCTTTAATGAATCAGATTTATCAAAGAGGCTTTATTAAAACAACCTTAAATGAAGGAGATGGTCAATTGATTCAAACTGCTTCTTATGCTATACCCGCATTAGATCAACTCTTGGCTAATACAGGTGGAATGATGTTCATGAAGATATTTGAAACAGACAAAGGGATCAGTCTTCTTTTTGCAGCGAACGATTCCCCCTTATTTCCACAATTTAGTTTTACAAGCAAATTCATAAAGGTAGACCTGGACAGCAGTTTTGACATAAGCAAAATTATTCAGGTAGCTCCTTTAACCATAGACGGCACTTCAAGATTAACTGATGTAGCTATAAATCGCCACAACCAAACCTGCGTAATCATAAACAAGGGAATGGACTTTTACCATTCTTTTTTAAACGAGCAGGATTCTCTGATAAAGACCATTAAAATAAAATCTTCTGTAAGGGCTATCCCCCTTGATTATTATAACAGGCTTACTTATGATAATGACGGTTCTATATCCTACCTTATGAGTTATGATGATATTGCTTCTTTCAACAGGTATGAATTGCTTAAGTTAAAAGCCGGATGGAAAAGCAGCGAAGAAGAGTGTATGGGCAAAGACACATCCTTTGTAGCCCTTAGTAAAATTTCCTGTACTCCATATAATTTTTCATGGCTGCAAATAGCAGATAATATTGCGCAAAGGCAGCTCTTTAATATAGAAGTAAACGATTTCACATTACAGCAAGAAATGGTTTGTACAGAAAAAAGCATCTGCGAAACCATCAAAATAAAAGGCAATTCTAAATTCTGTTTACCAAACGATACAGCCACCTTCACCATCTATAAAAATCCTTTGTGCAATCGGAAACTAAACTGGGCGGCAGATACCACCGCTGTTAAAATTATTTCCCAGCCCACAGACAGTACCATTCATGTAAAATTTTTAAAGCCTTATGCAGGTTATCTGAAAGCATTTTTTGAAGGCTGTGTTTTAAAAGATTCTTTGTTAATAGAGATAAGCAACCCAAAGCAACCGCTTTCCTTGGGTAAAGACACTATGCTTTGCCGGGGCAAAACAATTACCCTGGATGCAGGTGCTGGTTTTAAAACTTATCAATGGCAAAACAACAGCATCAATCAAACATTTACCGCAACAACACCGGGTTTGTATTTTGCAGAAGTAACAGATAGTTGCGGCAATATTTTTCGAGATAGTATTCTTATTAAACCAATGGATGTAAGCTTTACCCTTTCTTACCCCCGCACTATTTGCCAGTACGATACGGCGGTTTTACCCGTTCATCCAAAACTATATGATTTTACCTGGTCACCATCCGGCGATGGCCTGTTCCACAACAACCGGTTGAAGTTTTTCCCTTTGACATCTACAACTTTCAACGTTACCGCCACCAGACTTGCAGGCTGCCAGCTTACAGATACCGTTTTAATAAAGGTAGAAAACTGCCCCATCTACATCTACATCCCCAACGCCTTCACCCCAAATAATGATGGCAACAACGACCTGTTTAAACCACTCATTTCTGGCAGAACCCTGAGCTACCGGTTTAATATTTACAACCGTTATGGCCAGTTAATCTTTAGTTCAACAGAACCCGGCAAAGGATGGGATGGCAGCATCGGTGGCCTTGGCCAGAACACTGGCAGTTTTATATATACCTGCTCTTACCGGTTTATAAATCAGCCGGAGGTTTTTAAAAAAGGCACGGTTCTGCTTGTCAGGTAAAAGGAAAGCTTTCTTAGTTCCTGAAAATAAAAGCATCTTTGCGTTCTAAAACGAATCGTCTCAATGTCTATTTCAGTAACCAACCTTTCCAAACATTACGGCGCCCAAAAAGCCGTAAACAATATTTCTTTTACTATCAATAAAGGAGAGATCGTTGGTTTCCTCGGTCCAAATGGTGCCGGCAAAAGCACTACCATGAAAATGATCACGGGTTACCTTGCTGCAGATGCGGGCGAGATAATGGTATGTGACATGCGGGCCAACGAAAGCAATACCCAAACTAAAAAGAAAATAGGCTATCTGCCCGAAGCCAATCCACTTTACTTTGACATGTACGTGCGGGAATACCTGGCATTTATTGCAGGCGTGCATGAAATTAAAGAAGTAAAGAAAACGATAGAAGAAGTAATTGCTACCCTGGGCCTCACCCCTGAAGCGCATAAAAAAATAGGACAGTTAAGTAAGGGTTATAAACAACGGGTAGGCTTAGCTGCAGCGCTGGTGCACAACCCGGAAGTACTTATTTTAGATGAGCCTACCAGTGGCCTTGACCCCAACCAGATAGTAGAAATAAGGAACGTAATAAAAGCATTGGCAAAGGAAAAAACTATTTTGTTCTCCTCTCACATCATGCAGGAGGTAGAAGCTATTTGCGACCGGGTAATCATTATCAACAAAGGCAATATTGTGGCAGATGACCAGCTGGGTAATCTGCAAAAAATAAATGGCACGCAACAGTTGGTAACTGTAGAATTTAAAGAAAAAGTGGAGATAGAAATATTGAAGGCATTGCCTGACGTCAATAAAATTGTGAGTAACGCTGCCGCTTCATTTAGTATTGAGTGTAAAGATGCTGAAGCGGTGAAAAAACAGTTACTGCAGTTAAGTATTGAAAAAAATCTCAACATTGTGTCCTTACAAAGTGAAGAACAAAGTCTTGAAAACGTTTTCCGGAAACTGACCAACTAGCATCTGCTACCTCACATAATTTTCCGTAGGCTCTTATAAAATATTGCCCAGGTTATCCAATCTAATTAACCAGTAATCATTTAGTCCGTGGTTGGTTCCAATTACAGTTCCGTTTGCTGAACTCGATGTATAACCGGAAATAATGTAGCCACCGTCTACGGTTTGTTGTATAGCAGATGCAAAATCAGATTGATTGCCGCCGTATAGTTTCTGCCAAACAATAGCACCGGCGGCATCAAGTTTTACCACCCAAATATCTTCAGCACCATACCCGGCTTGCGAAATATCACCAGAAGAAGAGGACGTAGTGGTACCCGCTACAATGTAACCTCCATCGGCCGTGGGCTGTGCCGAGCAAGCAGCATCATCGCCTGCCCCTCCTAACAATTTATTCCATGCTAAATTTCCACTTCCATCCAGCTTCACAATGAGATAGTCATTGAGACCTTTGTTGGTTCCTGTAATATTTCCGCTTGCACCGGCAGATGATTTCCCTGCAACTATATATCCACCATCTGGAGTTTGACGTAGGGAAGTTGGAAACTCATCAGGGTTTTCTAAACCACCCACTAACCTGTTCCAAACAGGGTTGCCCGAAGCATTCAATTTTATAATCCAATAATCAAATATGCCGGTAACAGAGCCAGAAACATTTCCGTTAGCCGAGGAAGTTGAATAACCAGAAGCCACATACCCACCATCGCTGGTTTGAATAATGTCTGACAATTGTTCTTCGCCAGAGCCTCCTAAAAGCCTGTTCCAAACTATGCTCCCGGTGTCGTTGAGTTTCACTACCCAGTAATCATTCAGTCCACGAAGAACCCCTGTAACATCCATGCTGGTAGAAGAGTAAGAATATCCGCCCAATATATATCCGCCATCCGTAGTTTGTTGAATGGCTCCTGCAATCTCATCATTATTTCCGCCTATCACAACATTCCAAACTGGATTTCCACCGGCATCCAGTTTTACTACCCAGCAATCTAACCCGCCTCTACTGGTGTCTGTTACGTCACCGTTGAGGGAGGAACTTGTGGTAGCACAAAAGATAAAGCCACCGTCGGCTGTTTGCTTTATTTGTTTAAACTCATCTTCACTGTCTCCACCATACAATCTACTCCATGTAACGCTGCCAGTACCATCCAACTTTATTATCCAGCAATCTAGTCCACCGTTGCTGGTATCGCTTACATCGCCATTTAACGAGGACTGAGACAGGCCGCCAAGTATAAATCCTCCATCAGAAGTTTGTTGAATAAAGGCAGAACGATCATCCTGGTCGCCACCTAGCAAACTTTTGCCGAGAACCGAGGAGGGAAGTGAAGTACAAAAGTTTATCCAGTTAGATCCGTTGTACATCTCTATGCAACTCGTTACGGTATTGTAAATAACCAGTCCGGCTGTTTTGTTGTTGATGGCATTGCGCTGAACCGTGGTCATACGGGGAGGTAGGAAACCCTGGCTGCTGCTGGTAACATCTAATATAGCTGACTGGTTTGGAGTTGCAGTTCCAATACCTACACTCTGCGCCTGTAAGGTTGAGAAATGGATAACAGTAAGTAAAAGGGAAGTAAAAAATAGTTTCATAGACTTTCTTTTGCTAAGAGGGTATTAATGAGAATTGGAATAATACAAATATGGAACCATCTTCACTCCCGGATAAATTATATTTAATTATGAACGACATAAATTCTAAAAATGTTTTACATAATGCATTAATTTTGAAAGATTATTAAATCAAAACCTAGTTTATGAGCTATATAGCCTCCATCAATGCCCGGCAAATCCTTGACAGTCGTGGTAACCCGACAATTGAAGTAGATATTTTGACCGAAAACGAAAATCTTGGGAGAGCCGCAGTACCCTCTGGCGCAAGTACAGGTGTTCATGAAGCAGTAGAATTAAGAGACAACAACAAGAAACTCTACGGGGGAAAGTCGGTTTTAAAAGCAGTGAAGAATGTAAACACCGTTTTGGCAGATGCTCTATTAGGCTGGGATGTAGCTGACCAGACTGGAATAGATCAAATGATGATAGACCTGGATGGTACTGAAAATAAGGGTAAACTAGGCGCCAATGCTATTTTAGGTATTAGCCTAGCTGTGGCAAAAGCGGCCGCTCTGGAAGCAAACCTTCCATTATACCGCTACATAGGTGGTACCAATGCCAAGATACTTCCCATTCCGATGATGAATATTTTGAATGGTGGATCTCACGCAGATAACAAAATAGACTTCCAGGAATTTATGGTGATGCCGGTGGGTGCAAGTTCATTTAGTGAAGGCCTGCAATGGGGTGTGGAGATTTTTCATGCTTTAAAAGCTGTATTGAAGAAAAAAGGATACAGCACCAATGTGGGCGACGAAGGAGGTTTTGCTCCCAACATTCAAAGCAACGAAGAGGCCATTGAAACAGTAATGCTGGCCATCAGCGCTGCAGGATTCAAAGCTGGTTCACAAATTTCTATTGCCCTGGACCCGGCTGTTAGTGAAATGTACGATAAGGCAAAAAAGGTTTATCATTTTCACAAAAGCGACGGAAAAAAATTAAGCTCTGAAAAAATGGTAGATTATTGGGCTAACTGGGTAAAGCAATATCCTATTATTTCTATTGAAGATGGAATGGCCGAAGATGATTGGAAAGGGTGGAAATTGATGACGGACACCATGGGTAACAAAATACAGTTGGTAGGTGATGATCTTTTTGTGACAAATGTAAAAAGGTTGGAAAGAGGTATTAAAGAAAATACCGCCAATGCCTTGCTGGTAAAGGTAAACCAGATTGGAACGCTCACAGAAACAATCAATGCTGTAAGCATGGCGCAGCAGGCCGGTTACAACACCATTATGAGTCATAGAAGTGGCGAAACAGAAGATAGCACGATTGCAGACCTGGCGGTGGCCTTAAATTGTGGTCAAATCAAGACGGGCTCTGCAAGCCGTAGCGACCGGATAGCTAAATACAACCAACTCATCAGGATTGAAGAGATATTGGGAGAAAGTGGCCAGTTTCCTGCAGGTAAAATAAAATTTGGAAAGTAACAAACTCAATAATTATACCGGGGATGCTATGGTAATGTAGCATCCCCTTTTTAGTGCTATCTATAAATCTATACACTATCCCTTATTATTTGCCCGGTATTGCGTAAATTGTACCAACTCTTTATTATGAATAGCCTTAGGCCTGTTATTACTGTTTTTAAAAATAAATATTTCATTGCATCCCTTTTGTTTGTGGTTTGGATGATGTTTTTTGACCCAAAGGATTGGGTATTGATTCAAGCCAGGAGGAATAAACTTACTGAGTTGGAAAAAAGCGAAGAAGTATTGGTACAGAGCATAAAAGACACAAGAGCAGAACTTGATCTTTTAAAGACAAATGCCCAAACCATCGAACAATATGCAAGGGAAAAGTATTACATGAAAAAGGATAATGAGGACCTTTACATAGTAAATTCCGAAGAGTAAGTGTGAAAATTGCAGAGTTAAACAATATAATTTTACCACCGGCGTTTATATAACCGGACAATTGATATTTAATTATTTAACACGCTCAAACAGCCTATGTACAATTTTACAATGGAAGATCTTCTTCAGTTTATTTACAAAGAAACTTCCCCACAAAAAACGGCCGAGATTACCGCCGCTCTGGCTTCTGATTGGAGTCTCAGGGAGAAAATGAACATTCTTTCGGCTGCTCACACGCAACTGGACACAGTGAAGTTACTTTCGCCAAGAAAACAAACGTTAGAAAATATTTTCCACTACGCAGAAAAATCTATTTCAGAATTATCTGAAAACGCTTAACTGCCAAAGGTTTTAATGAAATTTGCCCTGGCTAAGTGCCAGGGTTTTTTTATGACAAAAAAACAACGTTATAATTTTGTAATAGATTTTTTCTTAGCCAATGCTCCCAATGCAGAAACTGAACTGATCTACGACAATCCATTTCAACTATTAGTAGCCGTTATCTTGAGTGCACAGTGTACCGATAAACGCATAAATGCCACTACCCCTGCACTGTTTCAGCGGTTTCCTGATGCCATCTCTTTAAGTAAAGCCCACACAGATGAAGTCTTTAGCTTTATACGAAGTGTATCTTACCCCAATAATAAAAGCAAACATTTAATAGGGATGGCCAAAATGCTGGTGGAAGAACACCAGGGAACGGTACCGATGCAGGTGGATCAATTGGTAAAACTCCCAGGAGTTGGTAGAAAAACAGCAAATGTTATCACCAGTGTAATAGATGAACAGCCTAATATGGCAGTGGATACACATGTGTTTAGAGTGAGTGCCAGAATAGGGCTTACAACTGCTGCTAAAACGCCCCATGCAGCAGAAAAACAACTCATTAAAAATTTACCAGCCCAGTACGTGCATAAAGCTCACCACTGGTTGATCTTACATGGGCGATATGTTTGTGTAGCCCGCACGCCAAAATGCGCACTCTGCGGATTGCAACCTGTATGTAAATTTTTCAACAATCAAAAAGCCCGTAAACTAAAAACTGGATAATAATCGTTTCCTTTGTACCACATTTAACAACCATGCTCCGAAAACTTCCTTGAATATGTTGAAAGAAAGAATAAAAATTATCACTGTATCAATGCTGTTCCTGCTTATCGGGATCAACAAGCAAGCCTCTGCACAATACTTTTACAACTCCGATTATTATAACACCGACCTGGTATTTGAACTTGGTGGGTCTATAGGCGCCATGAACAGTCTTACTGATATTGGTGGAAAAATAGGGTTAGGCGGAAAGTATTTTAAGGATCTTAACCCCGGTAATACAGAGGTTGTTGGGGGGTTATACTTCGGTGCCCTTTATCAAGATAAAGTGGGCCTCCGGTTGGAAGCTAACTTTGGCAAAGTATCTTCCTTTGATAGTGTTCTAAGTAATGTTCCCTTAAAAGACATCTCGAGAGCACGCTACAATCGTAACCTGAGTTTTCGAAGCAATATAACTGAAGTGTCGTTGATAGCGGAATTTTATCCTCTAAATACATTTATTGACTGGGAGCTCAAAGAACTAGACCCTCCCCGTTTTTCCCCCTACATCATGGCTGGAGTAGGGTATTTTAAATTTAACCCGCAAGCTAATTTGAATGGTACCTGGGTAGACCTCCAACCGCTTAGTACTGAGGGCCAGGGTTTTGCAGAATACCCAGATAGAAAACCCTATAAACTCAGTGGCATGTCTATTCCAATAGGCGGCGGCGTAAAATATGAATTGTCCCCCCTTGTAAACATAAGAGCAGAATTTTTATACCGGCCCACCAACACAGACTACCTGGACGATGTGAGTACTACTTACA
>JANPJW010000159.1:0-2329 GCA_031425715.1 Chitinophagaceae bacterium
CGGTTTCCGCCAGATCCTTTGGCAGTATGTCAAGCAAAAGTACTTGCAAACCCACACCTGCAAAATGACAAGCTATGCGACTGCCCATTACGCCACTGCCTAATACGGCTACTTTTTTTATAGATCGATTACTCATAATAAATGGTTTTATAACAGCCAATGAAGCCGGCTGGTAAAATTAGTTAGCTAAACAACTATTTTAAGAAATCGAAGTTAGCAATTTTATATTAGCAGAAAAATAAAAGCTGCACTGAAGCCGGGGCACAAAAAAACCGGCAATTCCGCTAAAAATTGTCGGCCTGTTTCTTAAATAATGGTTTACTCTACAAAGTATTCGCTACCGGTGGCACTGATGTACCCCAGTTTGCCGTTAAAGGTTTTCACCAGGAGATAGCTGGTGCCCTCTACTACCTGGATATCGCTGTACTTAGGAGCCACCGTTCTGCGATCGGTATAATAATATCCTCTTGTATTGTCGTCGCCGGTTAAGATAAAACCGCCTTTGCCATCATAGATAATATCCGAATATCCCTGCGCCATGATGTCGTTGTTCTCAGGATCTTTAATGTATGTTTTTCCTCCTCTTTTCACAATCACATAATCTTTACCATCTGCTGCCTGCACAGAAAATACCTTTGTATTCTCTGGTAGTATCCTCATTTGGCCAGCACCATTTATTATCCCAAACATACCGCCCTTGCTCACTTCAAGATAGGGGCTGCCGGTTC
Source organism: Chitinophagaceae bacterium (assembly GCA_031425715.1). Lineage (GTDB taxonomy): Bacteria > Bacteroidota > Bacteroidia > Chitinophagales > Chitinophagaceae > Ferruginibacter. The sequence goes on from JANPJW010000159.1 coordinate 729, forward strand.
TAACCAAATGAATACTGTCGTAGTCAAAAGGCACCAGTGTTTCAAACTTTGAATTGAACACACCATAGCGATTATCCTTTACGGCTATATAATAGGTTTCATCGCTGTTGGTCATTTTATAATCGTCCACAATTTTATCAAACAACCCTGCACTGTTGGGAACGGTGTAAGTTTTTTCCCTTACTATTGTCTGCACCGGTATGCGATTTTCGGCTACGCTATTTTCCGGTATCGCCGGGCACTTAGGCATAGTAGCCCCTTTAGAGTTGATACAAATCTCATAACCATCCGCCCGCAAAGAAGCGCCGGCAAACAATAACGAGTCACCCCCTACTTTTCCTGAGTTTGGCATAAACCCTTTACGAAAAGATTTAGCCACGGTAAACTTAGCGGGTATAACCAACTTGCCTTGTTTGTTGATGTAGCCATATTTGCTGCCAATTTTGACGGCGGCATAGCCTTCAGAAAACCAGCCAGCCTCAGCATATTTTGGAGCGATGGCTATTTTATTATCAGGTGTGGCAAAGCCCCACTTGTCGCCCTGCCGATAGGGTATCAAAGAAAGGTCTATTTGTTGCGCAAAACTCTGCCCAAAAGAAGCAAGTATGAATGCGAGGATCAGCATATTTTTTTTCATAAAATGTAGGTTTATTTCAACCACTACTATGCAAATGAGTGTCCAAAATGCAGCACCATCGTTACAATCCTCCATACACATGAAGGCAAACAACCATATCAGGGAAACAGGAGCACTTTTAGGTTTGCGTCTCTCTTTAGCTTGTTGTGAAAGAGAAAGGAAACCAAACTGAAACGATCCCTATCACTCCAGGAAAGCAACGGGTAGCTGGGGAAATATTTCTTCAATGCGGGTATTTGAAAATAATATCCTGAAAGTGCAGCAACATTGTACTTACTAAGTGTAGCGCCGATGCTGTCTACAAACATTTTTAAGTCAGTTGCAGTTAAACTGTAAGGATTAAAATACGGTGTGTAATAGCTCGTAAAAAAAGCGTTATCATTAAAGGACTGTAGGTATTGAGGATTTGTAGATTCAACAATTATTTTCTGCTGGAGTGCAAATTTTTCTCTTAGTTGAACAAGATAATTTAAAGATGGCCCTTCGTTCGCCGAAGAAAGATTTTTAAAGTCCAGCCAAATGGATCCTGAGAGATTGCGCTTTTGATAAATCTCCAGCAGACCCTCAAGGCTTTGTTCACTTAATACGGCTGAGTCGTGGTAAACCTTAAAAATATTTCTGGCTGTATCAAAGTACACATCCATTTCCAGACCTGCCAAAGCGGCTGGTAAAGCCTCCATGGCTTCCCGGCTATTGACTGCCTTCTTCCAGTACATGCCCGTTTGTAATAGTGTTTGTCTTAGGGGAGTCAGCGTGGTTGATTGCAGATCGGCCGGAAAACCGCCTGGCAGCAAAACCCTTGTCATGCCTTTGTGCGAAACTACATCCACCGCCAGCCACAGCAGCAGGATGAGTGCGAGCAACGTATATTTGTTTGTAAAGAAGCGGTATTTTCTCATTCAAAAAAAATCTATTGTTTGGTTCCTTTTAAACAACTTGTTGCTAAAGAAAAGAAGGCCTTGCT
>JANPJW010000160.1:0-1958 GCA_031425715.1 Chitinophagaceae bacterium
GCTGTAGTGTGGTGAGGGGTGGACAGAATTCTGTCAGGCAGTAGTTGTTGACTCGGCTTTTAGTTATAAATTTAGCACCAGGCCCCGGAACAAGGTTCATTAATGTAGGGTCGAAGTGCAATAAACATACACCAAAAATTAAACTATGTCGCTCAACGAAATTCTTTTGATCATAGGGGTTATTTCAGTTTTAATTGTGCCACAGTTGCTGCTGAGCCGTATCAAGCAACCGTTGCATACCTACATCAGATTGGGAAGTGGACTTTTACTTTTAATTTTAGTGTGGTTTTTCTCCAACGACGCTTCATGGCCAATCAAAGTTTTTATGACCACCGTTGTGGTTTCAAGTGCCATCAAAACAATGAAGGATTACGTGGATTCGTCACGCCATGCAAGTGCTACGGGTGAAAACAAGGAATAGGGTAGGCCTTTATCCCTCCAGCGTAAAAATCTATTGAATCATCTGTAAAATTATTAACTGCTGATTGTATGGCGACAGAGTTTGTACTTCAAAAGTTTTATAGCGGTATGCATTTTATCATGCTTGACCCAAAGACTGTTGCTACTTTGACGAGCAACCATAACACAAGAGCAATTTGCAAACTAAACGGCGAGGTAGAATTTCACTGCGCACTAATGCCTAAAAAAGAAGGCGGACATTTTATAAACGTTGGGTCGGCCATTTGTAAAAAGTTGAAAATTAAAGCAGGCTTCAAGATATCTGCGACATTTAGGATTGATGAAACGGAGTATCAATATGTTATGCCGGAAGAACTTCAAGCAGTTTTGGATACAGACCCGGAAGCAGACAAAATTTTTCAATCTTTGACTCCTGGAAACCAACGGGGCCTTATCTATTTAGTTCAACAAGTTAAGACAAGTGAAAATAAAATTGAAAGGGCATTGAAAATTGCAGACCGTATTAAAAATGGCGTTACATCAGCAAGGCTAATATTAAAATGACACAGATTGACTGGCTGGCAAATGCCATTTTTGGGGGACAGCTTTCTGCAATTTGCATTAACTGTAGAAAGTTGGAGCGCCAGTGAAGGAGAAAGCCACCACTATACAGTTTTTAATTGCAGCGCTTCCATACAGTTTAAATTTTAGGAACACATGACTATAAAAAAAGTAACAGTAAATGATATTGGGCAATTGCAAAAAATTGGCAGGCAGACATTTTACGAAACATTTTCAGCGGGAAACACCGAGGAGAATATGCAAAAATATTTAGAAGAAGGATTTTCCATCGACAAACTGACCTCTGAAATCAATGATCAACATGCTGAATTTTACTTTGTCACATTGGAGAACGCTGTATTAGGTTATTTAAAACTCAACTTTGGACAATCGCAAACAGAACTCCAAGATGATCATGCACTCGAAATTGAACGCATTTATGTTTTAAAAGAATTTCACGGAAAAAAGGTGGGTCAGTTACTTTACAACAAAGCAATTCAAATAGCCAGGGAGAAAAATGCAGACTATGTTTGGTTGGGAGTGTGGGAAGATAACCCAAGGGCGATTAACTTTTACAAGAAAAACGGTTTCGTAGAATTTGGCAAACACGTTTTTAAGTTGGGCAATGACGAGCAGACTGACATCATGATGAAACTAGAATTGAACAACCAGTAGCTGGTGCAGACAAATCTAAGGGCTGCTGCAATTCCAAAGCCGATACAACAAATTTACCCTTGACCATATTAGAGGAAACCCCTTATTCAAGTCTTTAATCCTACAGTATGCAAATCACCAAACTATTAATGTACCTATGTTTCGTTTTGGGAGTATTGCCAGGCCTCACTGCACAAAGTACCGTCACCTGGAAAACACTTATGCTTGGGTATTAGAAGATGAGTTTATCAAAACCTTCAAAAAGAAAGAAAAACTGTTGTTGCTGATCATGAAATTCAACGAATGGAAGAAAATAAATTAAATTTCATTTCGTTTAACAACAA
>JANPJW010000161.1:0-12768 GCA_031425715.1 Chitinophagaceae bacterium
CAAAGTGCCCTGTTTTACCAGGGCACCCATGTATGTGTTCTCGAGAGGGATAATATTTTCTAGAATTTAAATCCGATTCCTACTTTGATGGCATTGTTGTAGCCGTTTACATTTTTGTTGGCATCTACTCTACTCAAGCCATAATCGTAAGCGGCAGAAACATTGAAGCCACCTTTGAACTGGTAACCCACACCTGCAGTCACTCCCATGTCCCAGCGGTTGAACTGGCTCGTAGCATCTGTTGTGTTGTTAAACACATTGAAGCCTAGCACACCAGCATTGGTTTTTAATTGTGCCTGCGTGAGGTAAGAAAACTGCGGACCAGCAAACAACTGCAAGCCACCCAGGTCTGCTTTCAATAATATCGGCATATCTATGTAATCTGCTTGTAAGGTTGACTTGGCATTGGCGCCCAAAAATTCAATTCCTTTTAGACCCAACTCACCTCTTAACTCATATCCCTTCTGGGCATAGTACAAACCTGGCTCAAATGAAATTTGCGTTGAGAGTGGAATGTTGGCGTAGCCACCTACAAATAAGCCGGTTCTGTTATGGGTGGTAACCCTACCATCTGTAAAGTCTAATAAATTTTTGAGGTTGTTCACAGCGTCGCCCCGCATGCTTGCGGAGGAGAGACCGGCTTTAACGCCAAAACTGGGGCTGGTTTGTGCCCAGGCTGTAACCGAAATAACGGTGACGAATAGGAGTAGAATTTGTTTTTTCATCTGTCGGGGCGGAACGGGTTTTTCAGTCGTTCTATTTTATGAGAAGACTTTTTAGGCCTAAAGATTAATGTGGCTTAGGTAAGGTTTTGTTAAAGGAAATTTGTTGGAAATGAATTCCTCTTTTGGTTCAGGCACTCCTCCTTATAAAAAAATTTAATATTGCTGCATCTGCTTACATCAAAGACTTTCCTCCCACTGTTAATTCATTTTATATAATTTTTGGTTAAGAGAACCAGCAGTTTTATTTCACATTTCTTTTAAAATACTGGAATGATTTTTACGTAGATAATAGTGTCATTATTTACAATTAAAAACAGGAGAGCATCATGAAAAAACGCACATGGATTTTCGCAGGGTTGGTCGCCCTCTTTTCTTTTACCTTGATGAGCTGTGCTTCTACAGCGCACATTGAAAAAGATGATTCAATAGATTTTGGAAAATACAAAACTTTTGCATGGATAGAAAAGGCTGCTAAGGATAGCAACAGAACAAACGACATAGCAGAAAGTAAAGTGAAGGCAATTGTAAACGAGGAATTGGAAAAAAATGCAGGATGGAAACAGGTAAATGCCAAGCCCGATCTGCTGTTGAGTTACGACGTGTTGGTGGAGCGTTCTACCGTACAGCAAAACGACCCGGTTTATTCCAGGTCTTACACAAGAACATTTTACAATCCACGTTCCCGGAGATACTTCAACGTGTATTATCCCTCCAGGTTTATAGGTTATGACAATTATGGAGTGCAGGTGCAGGAAGGCACGGTAACAATTTCTATGATTGATACTAAAACCGATAAAATGGTTTGGCAGGGCTGGACCACAGAACAAATAGACAGCAGGAAAATAAAAACCAAAGAAATAGAGTCTGCCATCAAAACAATTTTTAGAAAATTTGACCTGGCAAAAAATTAGACCGTTTAATCCAATGTCGAAAAAGCCCCGGTGAAAATCACCAGGGCTTTTGTTTGCACGAATGTTTGATGTCGAAAGCCTACAGCTTTTTTAGATTCTTCATGTTAGCCTTATCGCCTTCTACAAAACTAATGGCGTAGCCACCACCCGGCGCACTAAACTGTGAAAGCTTCGATTTACTAGTTACGATCACTTTGCGGATGCTGTAAGCTTGCGGGTTGGTTTTATAATGTGCGGTAGGAGCATCTGCATAAATGGTGGCCACGTATTTTTTACCCGCTTCTAAAAAGTCAAAATTGATTGTAGACGTTCTGCCTGCATTACCGTTTACATTGCCTACAAACCATTGCCCGCTGCCCTTTGCTTTGCGTGCTGCTGTAATGTAATAACCCGGCTCTGCTTCCAGGTAGCGGCTTTCCTGCCAGTCTACCGCAACATCTTTTATAAATTGAAATGCATCCAGGAACCTATTGTAATTTTCGGGCAGATCTGCAGCCATTTGCAATGGGCTATACATGGTTACATACAATGCCAATTGGTTGGCAATGGTACTATTTACATGAGATTTATTGTTTGGGCTCAACTTACTAATGTCCATTTCAAAAATACCCGGGGTATAATCCATAGGCCCACCCATAAGCCTTGTAAATGGCAACACCGTAACATGATTGGGTTTAGAGCCTCCGAAAGCCTGGTACTCCGTGCCACGGGCAGATTCGTTGCCAATGAGGTTTGGCCAGGTACGGCCAATGCCTGTTGGACGAACAGCTTCATGGGCATTCAGCATTATCTTATACTTAGCCGCTTTTTCAATTGCATATTGGTAATGGTTAATGATGGGTTGGCTGTAATGATTCTCCCCGGGCGGCACAATGTTGCCTACATATCCACTCTTCACAGCATTGTATCCGTTTTCATTCATAAACTTATAAGCAGTGTCCATATACCGTTCATAGTTTCGGGTAGCGCCAGATGTTTCATGATGCATGATCATTTTAATGCCCTTGGATGCAGCATAATCCCTGATTTGTTTTACATCAAAATCGGGATAGGGAGTTACAAAATCAAACACAAATTCTTTGTTGTTGCCAAACCAATCTTCCCAGCCCTGGTTCCAGCCTTCTACCAGCACCGCATCAAAACCATGCAAAGCTGCAAAATCGATGTATTCTTTTACATGCGCCGTATTGGCTGCATGTGTACCATTGGGTTTGGCTTTTGTATAATCTGTTATTCCTAATTGAATGGAGGGATATTCGTTTGTATAAGCCCAGGAACTTTTACCGGTAATCATCTCCCACCACACACCTATATACTTTACAGGTTTAATCCACGATGTCTCTGTAATTTTTGACGGTTCGTTCAGATTGTACGTCATTTTAGATGCGAGAATTTTCCGTGCATCGTCACTCACTATTACGGTGCGCCATGGCGACACAGAAGGAGCTTGAATATACCCTTTGTCGCCCACGGCATCGGGAGTTAACCACGATTTAAACACCTGCCTTTTGTCATCATAATCCAGGTGCATACAAGCATAGTTGATGAGCGCTGCTTCGTGCAGGTTAATGTACAAGCCTTCGCTGGTTTTCATCATCAGGGATGTTTGCACACCTGTAGGCGAGAAGGATGTTTGGGAAACATTGGCAGTAATAGCGCCAGCCTGCAGGCTTCTTATCTGCGATAATTTAGATTCGGTATAATCGTATTCTTGCGTATCGTAGTCGCCGGGTATCCAAAAGGCGGTATGGTCTCCCGCCATGGCAAACTCCGTTCTTTCTTCTTTTATGATAAAATAGGTAAGGCTTTTTTGCTGGGGAAATTCATAGCGAAAACCCAGGCCATCATCAAACAAGCGAAAGCGTATCAATAGCTGGCGCTCGGTTTCCTTTTGTTGAAGGGTTACTGCAAGCTCGTTGTAGTGATTGCGTATACTACTTTCTTCTCCCCACACCGGTTTCCAGGTCTCATCCAGCGAAGTGGTTTTGGTATCGGCTACGCTAAAGTCATTCAGCAAAGACTTTTTTGCTTTTTTTAGCTCCAGTCCCAGCAACCCGGGCTTGAGTACGGCTTTGGATTTGTAAGCAAGCTCATAAGATGGACTTCCATCTGCTGTCAACGAAAATTTCATGACGAATTCCCCGTTGGGCGAACGCAGTTCCTGTGCATGACCTGCAAAAATGCAGAGCAGCAGGCAGGCAAAAAAAGTAAACTTCATGATGATATATTTTATGGGCTTAAAAATTATGGACCATAAAATTAAGCATGTTGTGTTGCAGTTCCTGCTAAAAATGTTTTCGGGATTTCAAAATCACCGTATCCAAATACAGCGTGCGCAAATTATTCGTTTGTAACAATCGTTGTCTCTTTGCTTCGTGCTGCGAAACTTTCCTTTTGCACATAACCTCTTAAGCATGCTATTTACCATGTACTTTCTCTCCATTCACGTAGGTGAATAATACTTTAGTTTTTAAAATATCCTGTTCTTTGCAAGTCATGAGGTCGTTGTCCAGCATAATAAAATCGGCGGCTTTGCCTTTTTCCAAACTACCTTTTTCCTTTTCTTCAAATGCAGCCTTTGCAGCCCATATGGTCATACCCCTGAGCGTTTGCTCCCTGGTAAGCGCATCGTTCATTTGAAATCCTCCGGCTGGATAGTTTTTTGAATCTTTTCTATAAACAGCTGCATAAAAAGTTTTAAACGGGCTAATATATTCAACCGGGAAATCGGTACCTAAGGGCATCCAGCCATTGGTTTCCAACAAACGTTTGTATGCATATGCACCCTTCATTCTTTCAGCACCTACTCTCTCGGCCGCCCAGTACATATCGCTGGTGGCATGTGTGGGTTGCACAGATGGGATGATGCTATAGTCTCCAAAAAAACTAAAGTCCTTTTCATTTACAATTTGCGCATGCTCTATCCTCCAGCGACGGTCATTTTTACCTTTTAGTACTGCTGCGTAAATATTTAACAACTGCCTGTTTCCGCTATCTCCAATCGCATGGGTACACATCTGTAAATTACTTGCCGCCAGTTTCATGGCCTTATCCATAAAGTAAGCGCTGTCGCTCAGTAAGAATCCTTTCCAACCCTTTCTATCGCTGTAATCCTGCAGCAGGCAGGCTCCCCGGCTCCCAAGGGCACCATCTGCATACAACTTGAAACCACCCACCGTTAACTTACCGGTACTATATCTTCCCTTTTTTGCCCAGCGATCGTAATAACTGCTATCATCCCGCAACAGGGCAAAAATTTTCATTTTAAGATTGCCGGTTTTATGGGCGGCCTCCACGAGTGCAATCGTTTTTTCACTTACACCACAATCATGCACTCCGGTGAGGCCTTCTGCAAAGCACTCTGCCTGCATTTCTAAAAAATAGCGTTGGCTTAGGCTGTCACTAATCATCGGGATTTTTGATTCTACAAGTTGCATGGCATTATCAATCAATACGCCGCTAGGCTCCCCATCCTGTAAGTCGATACTTCCGCCGGCAATGCGGCTTTGTGCTGTGATGCCGGCCAGCTTTAATGCAGCAGTATTAGCAATTGCTGCATGACCATCTACCCGTTTCAAATAAACGGGTCTATCAGGAAAGAGGCTATCTAGAATTTTGGTATTGGGATACTCTTTTACTTCCCAGTCGTTTTGATCCCAGCCACGTCCATAGATCCACTCCATGGGGGCTGTTTTACTATACTCCTGCATCTTGCTCACTACTTCTTGCCAGGAAGTGGTGCCAACCAGGTCAGCTTTCCACCGGTCTGTGGCATAGCCAGTAAAATGGCAATGGGCATCAATAAAGCCGGGGAAGATGGCCTTGCCACCAGCATCCAGCATTTGCGCTCCTTCATATTTTTTCAACATTTCGTCATTGCTCCCCACTTCAAGTACTTTTCCGTCACTGATGGCCATTGCCTCGGCCGTACTAAACTTTTCATCAATTGTATAGATGGTGGCATGGTGAACCAGCAGGGGCACTTTTTCTCTAAACTTACAGGATGCAAGCAAGTTGAAAAATACCAATACCAATAGCCAGCAACAGCTATTTCTAAAATTTGTGGCAGAATTTGCAAATCGCATAAAAATATTTTTTTCAAATGTATACTAAAATGTTTGCCGCAGCGCAGGCTTAACTGGCGTTTAGTGGGGAAAGAAACACAAGTAGAATTATGGCATAAATTTTTATCTACTATCTAAAATGTTTTTATGAAAGAAGCAGCTCACGCACCAGCAACCCCACTTCAACAAAACGGAAAATTTGTAGACGCAGAAGCCTTTGTGGAGGAAACGACTGTAGAAGAAGCCATCGTAACTTACAACCGTGCTTGCGCCCGGATGCTGAATCCGCCGGTATGGGAACTGCTCACCCCTGGCAAAAATGTTTCTTTTAATCTGGCCACTACCACAGACGATGATGTGCAACGCCTGGCCAAGGCAGGTGATTACTTTAAGATAGATCTTCCCGGCCCGGGCTCCCTAAGCGGAGAAGGTTATGATTGGGTAAAAGTGGAAACAATTGAGGAAAATACTGCGCCAGATGCAAACGACAGTTTAGCCATGAGGCTCCGTGCCTGCAGCAACCCACACAGCGCCGCAGAAGGCATTGCACATTTTTTTAATGAAGATGCTACATCCACTTTTGTGGTTAAAAGAAAGGGTCAGCAGGTTATCTTCTCCTATCATGGCCGCAATGAGGTTTCTAACACAAGCGAAGTACCCATTGTAGACAAAGTACGCAATGCTGTAGTTGCGCTTGGCGCCAAGGCAGGCCTGTCAGAGGAATTTTGGACTGCCTTGGTAAAAGCGATGCTGCAAAAGGAAATTGGTGACTAAAGAAATAAAACGCTTTGCTTAAGCTACTCTTTTTCTTTTGCTGGAAGGCACCCATTCATTTTTTTTACATTGCGGGCAAGTCTGATGCTGAACTGGTACTAACTCTTGCGTATAGCCGCAAAAAATACAGGAATAGTGGCCAGGTGAAGGAATGATTTTCAAAGTGTCCTGCAGCGAATTTGGCATAATGGGTAAACCATATTTCACTTCATCGTCGGGGTAAAAAAAGACGCTTATATTTCCGGAGCTTTCTTCAATAGCTTCCTCCACCTGCCCCAACTGCGACACACCCTGCATGCGCAGTTCTGCAAAAAACTCATCTTCTCCCAATGCTTCCTTTTTGAAATTGTCAATGGAAAATCTGCCACTTTTTATCAGGCATACAGGGCGTCCTTCCACAAGGTCTTCAAACTTTTTATTTTGCCCTATCATAAATGTGATGAGGCTGTACAAGCCAATTACCATGGCAAATACAAGGATGGCAGGCAATATGCCTACCTCTTTGTAAAACATGGGATCGCCGGCGGCAGAGCCCAGGCCAATAATAACTACCAGCTCAAACACAGAAAGCTGCTTCACCCCTCTTTTACCAAGAATGCGCAAGCTAACTAAAATGATCACAAACATGATAAAACTGCGCAGGATCGTCTCGGGCAAAAAACTCCATTCCTCGGAGCCCAACAACAATTGCTTCCAGGAAAAGCTACTCGTTTGCAAAAAATAAATCATTGGTCATTGAGTTTAAAATTACTATGGCAGCTAAAGCCTGCTCTTAAAATTGTAACAAACAAAGTATTGGCTTGCATTACCTATTCAAATCCTGTTCCGCATTCAATGGAAGCCGTCGGACGCTCCGGTATTTTTTCTACTTTTGCTCCAAGCTATTTTTATGTACGATACGCAACAAACAAAACATTTTCAGAATGCTTCCCTTCGGTGGCTTGGTCAACAAGCCCTAACCAGTTTAAACGACATAGAAGAACTGCGAAATGTACTGAGGTTTCACGAATACAGATATTATGTAATGACCGACCCACTGCTGCCAGACGGTGATTATGATACCTTGTACAAGCTGCTTGAAAAAGCCGAGAAGGATCACCCGGATTGGATCAGCAAAGACTCTCCCACCCAAAGAGTAGGTGCCGCACTCATAAAAGATTTTCCCAAAACAACGCACCTTGTGCCCATGCTCTCTCTTGAGAATTCTTACAATGCCGACGACCTGCTGGCCTGGGATAAAAAAGCACGTGAACTGAGTGGGCTGCAAGAAGTAGAGTACTGTGCAGAACCTAAATTTGACGGCGCCAGTATTTCTTTAATTTATGAAGACGACAGCCTGCTGAGGGGCGTCACCAGGGGCGACGGCGAAACCGGCGACGACATTACGCAAAATATTAAACAAATAAAGTCCGTTCCGCTAAGAGCGAATTTTAGCAGTTACGGCATTCAGCAAATAGAAATACGGGGAGAAGTTTTGTTAAATAAAAACAACTTTAAAAAATACAATGATGGCCTGATAGATGAAGGACTGCCCCCGCTGGCCAACCCACGCAATGCCGCTGCCGGTAGCCTGCGCATCAAAGACAGCAAGGAAGTGGCCAAAAGAAACCTCGAAGCATTTTTATACCATGTGAGTTACAGCACCTCTGCTGCACCCCTCCCTCCTAAAAACAACGACGGAAAACATTACCCCGAACCCGATACCCATAGCGGCATGCTACAGATGTTATGGGAGCTGGGTTTTAGAAGTCCCATGAAAGAAATGAAAGTGGTGAAAGGTATTGCTGGAGTGTTGGAGTACATAGAGAGTTTTGAACTTAAAAGAGATGAACTGCCTTATGAAATTGACGGCATCGTAATAAAGGTAAATAACCTTGCGCTGCAGGAAAGGTTAGGAATGACCTCTCACCACCCAAGGTGGGCCATAGCATACAAATTCAAAGCAAGGCAAGCGAGCAGCAGGCTACTCTCTGTGGAGTTCCAGGTGGGGCGTACAGGCGCCGTAACCCCTGTTGCAAAAATAGCCCCTGCCCCTGTAGGCGGTGTAACCGTTACAAGTATCTCAGTGCACAACGAAGAGTACATCAAAGAAAAAGATCTTAGGATTGGGGATGCTATCGTGATAGAAAGGAGTGGAGATGTAATACCCCAGATTGTAAAATCGCTGGCAGAACTTAGAACGGGCGAAGAGCGTTTTATTTCCTTCCCCACGCATTGCCCGGTTTGTAATGATAAATTATTTAAGCCAGAAGGCGAAGCTGTGTGGCGCTGCATAAACATCAACTGCAAAGCACAGGTAGTAGAACGCATCATACATTTTGTGAGCAAAGATGCCATGGACATCCGCAGTTTTGGGGAGGCCAATGTGCGCAAATTTTACGATCTCGGTATTTTAAAAGATGTACCGGGTATTTACACTTTAGACTTTGGTGAACTGCATAAGCTTGAGGGCCTCGGGCAAAAGTCGCTGGATAATTTGACAACTGCCATTGAGGCAAGTAAGAGCCAGCCATTGCACCGGCTAATTTATGGCCTCGGCATCCGCTACGTTGGCGAAACCACCGCAAAAACCCTGGCACAATCCATCGAACATGTCCTTGACCTTGCTGCATACAGTGAAGAGCAACTACAACAATTGCCCGACGTGGGTGTAAAAGTAGCCGGGAGCATTTACAGCTTCTTTAAAAACGCTGATAACCTTCAGATGCTGCAGCGGCTGCTGGAATTGGGTGTAAAAATGGAGTCTCAGAAAAAGCCACTCACCCATGGAAACTTGCAGGGGCAAACCTTTTTATTCACCGGCACGTTGCTGCAAATGAAAAGATCAGATGCAGAGGCCAGAGTAGAAAACAATGGTGGAAAGATTTTGGGTGGGGTAAGTAGCAAACTGAACTACCTGGTAGTAGGCGAAGACGCCGGTAGCAAACTAGAGAAAGCAAAAAAAATTCAAACAATTAAAATCCTTACCGAAGATGCTTTTTTAAAAATGATGGACACTTAGAGTAATTAATTATTATATTTATAGGCGTCATCTATCCATATCATTACTCCTTTTGAAAGACTTTCCACCAGTTTTCAACTTATTAAACAAGGTAGTCATGATTAAAAAGAATGCGGGAGAGATATGGAAGCAAATTCAGTTTGCAGGGTACAAAAACCTTAGAAAAAAATACGCCGTATCCAACAAGGGCCGGGCAGCCAGCTACTCCGAAGATATTTTAGCAGACGGCAAAGTACTCAATGGTTCTGTAACCTCTGGCTATTGCACTTTGAATCTGCATGTGCAGAAAGGCAATGGCACAATTTACATTCACAGGGAAATTGCCCGTTTGTTTTGCGACAGAAAATCTCCCAAATACAAATTCGTTATTCATCAAAACCATGACAAAAAAGACAACGATTGTAAAAATCTTAAATGGGCTACCGCTGAGGAAGTAAGTGCTCACCAACAAAGCAGTCCTGAAAAAATTGCCTACAAGGAGCGGCAGGCCAATCGCAGCAGAGGTTTAAAACTAAATGCCACCCAGGTGAAGTCCATTAAAAGTGCCATCAACAACCCAAGGAGAAAACTTACTTATAAACAAATGGCAGAGAAATATGACGTGAGCGAGATGACCCTTTACCGCATTAAAAGCGGTGAGAACTGGGCAAGAATATAATGTGCTTCCTAACTAAATTTGTAAACAGCCTTTTCAAATGTGAAAGGGCTTTTTTAATTTTGCGACTAACTTACGCAGATGATTCAGAAAAATACGCTCCAGTTTTTAAAGGAAATACAAGTAAATAACAACAAGACCTGGTTTGACAGCCATAAAGATGTTTATGGCACTGCCCGCCAGGCATTTATAGACTCGGTAGCTGAAATAATCAATGCACTGAAAACTTTTGAACCCGATCTAAGCCAACTTACTGCCAAGGAATGCATTTTTCGGATAAACAGAGATGTCCGTTTTAGCAAAGACAAACGCCCTTACAAAAATAATATGTCGGCGTACTTTAACCGGGCCGGGAAAAAAGGAGAGGGCGCCGGTTATTATGTGCACATTGAGCCGGGCAGTAGCTTTGCGGCTGCAGGCGTGTGGATGCCGGAGGCCCACAACCTTTCTAAAATTCGCCAGGAAATAGATTACAACTTTGATGAATGGAAAAAAATTGTAGGCAGTTCAGCTTTTAAAAACAAATTTGTGAATGGCGTTGATAGAACAGACACGCTGGTACGACCACCTAAAGGCTATGAGGAAGCCAACCCTGCGATTGATTTTTTGAAATTAAAAAGTTTTGTAATCAGGAGGTCTTTTTCAGACCAGGCATTACAGGAAAAATCTTTCACCAGCGAACTGGCCAAAACATTCAAAGTTGCCAAGCCCATGCTGGATTTCATCAATCGAAGCCTGGATTGAAATTCAGGTAAGCCGGTAGGCACATAGAGTGCAATCACTCCCTGATAATCGTATTCAGCAAAAAAATGGCCAGTGATAAAAATCACCGGCCTTGCTTACCTCTGAAACCACAAGAAAAGAGTTGGTATATATAAATTAATTAAAAGTAAATGTTGGTAAAGGAAGGATTGGAAGCAAAGTAATATTGCCGTGGATGCTTTCTATGGGATATTATTGGAGGAGTCTATCGAATACGGTAGGGCGTAAAAATAATACTTTTCTTTAATTACTGAGCTTTTTTTTCTCCTTTTTATAAACTATTCTTTATTTCCCTTTCGGCATGGCTCAAAAGTTTTGACCTTTTCCGCTCATACCACCATTGTGGTGCAGTCTTTTTCATTAGTGTATCTATACCCCGCATACCGAACAATTTCCACACGCCATTTATCTTTCCGGCAAGATTTCCCTGCAATGCCCGTAAACTCATGGCAAACCCGGCCTCGATATACTCCATATGATGCCAATAACCGGCAGGCATAAACAAGGTATCTCCATGCTCTAAAATAACCTCATAACCTTTTGCCAGGTTGGTTGCCGGAAAAGTTTCGTAGTCGAAGGAGTCATTATAATTCGCAAAGTTAGCCAGGCTTAACACTTCCCATGGTTTGCGATAGAGCTTGTACTGCTCCTCGTGTGGGAAGAGCAGTACTCGCTTTTTCCCTATGAATTGTGTATGAAGGATGTGACTCATGTCAATGTCAAAATGCATGTGGGTGATGCTTCCCTGCCCACCTACAAAAAGCATGGGATATTTCTTTACAAATCCGTTCATAAGTTCATCAGGCCAGCTAAAATCCTGAATTACCTGTGGCGCATGTTGAAATATATTGAAAAGAAATATGCGCAGGTCGAGCGGGCCGGCCTTCACTTTTTTAAGATAATCACCAAATTTCATGTACGCATCTGCAGTATTGATGGGAGTGTAAGAGTCGCTTTTTATATTGTTGTAAACGCCTACTTCCTTGTCACCCACCGTGTCTATAAAATAATCCCAGTTCCATTTGTTGTAAGCAGGCCAAGGTTTAGCCAAACCCGTTATAACAACAGGTTTCATTTTATCATAATAATTCTCCTTGAAATGGCGGGGGCTGATACTTTCTACTTTATCTACAACTTGCAACTGCATATTTAAACATTTATAGGCGGTCAAAAATACTAATTAATACTATTAATGAATTTTTAAAAAACTAATAATCGTTAGTTTTGCTGCCAGTTATGGCAAAAATAAAATCGGGCGGTACGATCTCTAAAAAAGACAGCATTTTGAAAAAAGCTGCCACGTTGTTTAGAGCCCGGGGCTTTAAAGCAAGCTCTATGAGAGAACTGGCTCTGGCAATGGGCGTAGAAGCGCCGAGCTTGTACAACCATATTGGCAGTAAAAGCGAACTGCTGCATAGTATTTGTGCCAGAGTTGCTGACGCTTTCCAAAAGCACTTACTGGAAGTAGAAGCCTCCAACGAAACCCCCATTGAGAAATTAGAGAAACTAATCCGATTTCACATTCAAATGATGCTGCAGTCATTCGACGAGGTCTGCGTTTCCAATCACGAATGGAAGTACCTTGAAGAACCTCATCTCAGCAATTTCCTGCAGCAGCGAAAGAATTATGAGCAACGCATGATCTTGCTCGTAAAACATGGAATTGACGAAAAGGTTCTGAAAGACATACACCCCCAGGTAGCGGTGCTCACCATCCTTTCGGCAGTAAGAGGATTGGAGTTTTGGCAACGTTATAAAAAAGAACTGGATGCAACCGTATTAGAAAACAATATGGTAAATCACTTATTAACCGGAATAATTAAATAAAATGGCTGTTCACTTTCATTCGCTTAGAGTAAAAAAAGTTACAAAGGAA
>JANPJW010000162.1:0-5258 GCA_031425715.1 Chitinophagaceae bacterium
TACGGTGGGCGATATTGAAAGTCTTCCTTTTGTAGAAGCGGTGCGCCAGTTGCAATGGGAAATGCCCGAAGAAGATTGCCTTGTGGTGCATCTCACCCTCATCCCTTATTTAAAAGCTGCCAAAGAATTAAAAACAAAACCCACGCAGCACAGTGTGCGCCTGCTAAGCCAGGAAGGGGTGCGGCCGGATGTAATTGTTTGTCGTACGGAGCATCCCTTGTCGGAAGAAATAAAAAGAAAGATTGCACTTTTTTGCAATGTAAAACCAAATGCAGTTATAGAAGCCATTGACGCCGGTACCATTTACGAAGTGCCCCTCAAAATGTTGCAGGAAGGCCTTGATGTAATCGTATTGAAAAAATTGCACATCAATGGTTATGCGGCGCCGGATCTTGGCAAATGGAGAGCGTTTTTAGACAGGCTGAATTATCCCAAGAGCAGGGTTAAAATTGGCTTAATAGGAAAATACATCGAGTTGCAGGATGCTTACAAATCTATATTGGAAGCCTTTATTCATGCAGGTGCGGTGAACCAATGCAAAGTGCAAATAGTAAATCTTCACAGCGAATATATTACGGAAGAAAATGTGCAGGGCAAACTGGGTGAGCTGGATGGCTTATTGGTAGCACCGGGTTTTGGAGCAAGAGGCGTGGAAGGAAAGATATTAGCGGTTAAATATGCAAGGGAAAACAGGATGCCGTTTTTTGGTATTTGCCTGGGTATGCAAATGGCCGTGATAGAATTTGCAAGAAACGTTTTAGGCTGGCAAGATGCGCATTCTACAGAGATGGACACGCAAACACCACACCCTGTAATAGCGCTGATGGAAGAACAGAAAAAAGTAAAAAAGAAAGGCGGCACTATGCGGCTTGGAGCATACCCCTGCAGCATACAAGAGGGTAGTCTGGCTCAAAAAATTTACAACAGCACGGCTATCAGCGAGCGTCACCGCCACCGGTGGGAGTTTAATAATAATTTTTTAAACGACTTCGAACAGGCTGGTATGATACCGAGCGGCAAAAATCCTCAGTCAGGCTTGGTAGAAATTATGGAACTGGCCAATCATCCGTTTTTTATCGGGGTGCAGTATCATCCGGAATTAAAGAGCACGGTGGAAAATCCACATCCATTGTTTGTAAATTTTGTGCAGGCAGCCAAATGGTTTTCTGATACCAAGGCTGGCGCTTTACCGGTGGAAATGGAACAGTCGGCTTAACGAAGGTTTCAGAGGTTTCAAAGGTTTCAAAGGCCACACTTCACAAACTCTGAACTTTTGAACGTTGAACTTTTGAACCTTTGAACGTTGAACCTTTGAACGTTGAACCTTTGAACGTTGAACTTTTGAACATTGAACCTTTTAAGATGCAGAAACTGAGTATGGAGGAATTGAACCGAAAAACGGTGGAGGAGTTTAAGCGTTCTGAAAAAACTCCCGTTATTGCTGTGTTGGAAAATATACGAAGTGCCTACAATGTGGGAAGCGTATTTAGAACCGCAGATGCTTTCTTGCTGCAAGGGATTTACATAACAGGCTATACTTGCACACCTCCCCACAAAGAGATTAAGAAAACAGCGCTTGGTGCAGAAGATTCTGTAGAATGGAAACATTTTACCAATGCTACCGAAGCCATCATTGAGTTAAAGAAAAATGGTTACAAAGTGTATGCTGTAGAGCAGGTGAGCAACAGCCTTTCTCTTGAAAAATTACGCTTTGATCCAGACGATAAAATAGCCGTTATTTTTGGAAACGAAGTAACAGGTGTAGAGCACGACACCATACTGCAATGCGATGGCTGTATTGAAATACCTCAACTGGGTATGAAGCATTCTTTAAACATAGCAACAGCTGCAGGCGTGGTGCTTTGGGAAATTGTAAGAAGCAGGATAAGCGCCCTGGCACCCTAAAGTGGAATGTGGTCTCTGCGAATTAGCAATGCTATTTAAAAAGTAAAAATTGATTATTGAATATTTTAATTCATGTCTAAGGTAAAAAACTATCTCTCTCTTATAAAATTTTCTCACACGATCTTTGCAATGCCCTTTGCCATCATCGGTTTTTTTTTGGGGCTCGATTTATTGCTCGATCTCTCCGGTCTCTTTGAATATTCCCCGTTGCTTAGTGGTGGCGATGACAAAGATTTTAGTGTGATTTTTACCTGGAAATTTTGGGTGATCAAATTTGTTTTGGTAGTACTCTGTATGATATTCGCCCGGTCTGCTGCCATGGCGTTTAACCGCTACCTGGACAGGCATTACGATGCTAAAAACCCCCGCACAGCCATCAGGGAAATTCCTGCCGGAGTTATTTCAGAAAAAAATGCGCTGGCTTTTACCATTCTTAATTGTGTGTTGTTTGTTGCGTGTACTTACTTTATCAACAACACTTGTTTTTATTTATCGCCGGTTGCCTTGTTTGTTATTTTATTTTACAGTTATACCAAACGTTTTACGGCTCTGTGTCACCTTGTATTGGGTCTTGGGCTCAGCCTTGCACCAATAGGAGCATACCTGGCAGTAACAGGCGTGTTCGATTGGTTGCCTTTGTTGTTTTCCTTTGCGGTACTGTTTTGGGTGAGTGGTTTCGACATTATTTATGCCTTGCAGGATGAGGAATTTGATAAGGCCAACCAGCTACATTCCATACCCTCTATTGTGGGGAAAAAGAGTGCCCTTGGCATATCTGCTTTTTTGCATGTTCTGGCGGCTGTGGCGGTAGTGTTTGCGGGATGGTACGGAAAGTTCGGCTACTGGTATTGGGCGGGTGTGGCAGTTTTTATCGGCATGTTGGTTTACCAACACTCTCTTGTAAAGCCAAATGATTTGAGAAGAGTAAATATTGCCTTCATGACAGCCAACGGAATTGCATCCGTCGTGTTTGCAGTGTTGGTATTAATAGATTTATTTTTTAACAGGGCATAACAATCCCTCCCGTTCGTGGAGATTAGGAGCAGCTATATGGCAAGAATATTAGCAATTGACTATGGGGGAAAACGCACAGGCATTGCCGTTACCGATCCTATGCAGATCATTGCCACAGGCCTCACAACCATCGACTCTCCCGAACTGATACCGTTTCTTAAAAAATACCTTCTGCAGGAATCGGTGGAACGCATCATTATTGGTTTGCCAAAAAACCTGGATGATTCTGATACCCACGGCACCGCCCTTGCAGCCGCAGCAATTAAAAAATTGAAGACGGCCTTTCCTCAAATACCTATTGTGCCGGTGGACGAGCGTTATACTTCCAAGAGGGCCAAAGAGGCGATGTTTGATATGGGCATGAAGAAAAAAGACCGCCGCAATAAAAGACTGGTAGATGAAATTGCCGCCAGCATCATGTTGCAGGAATACATGGAAAATCCGCCTTTGGGAGAAATTTAGGAGTTGAGTTCCCGAGTGAAGGGTATCTTTTAGCGTATAACAATTAACTTTGCCGCTTTATAAATTTAAACCAGCATGTCCCTTTTGGGAAGCACAGGAAAATTATGATTTTACCAATAGTTGCATACGGCTCACCTATTTTAAGAAAGGTTTCGCAGGAAATTGATGCTGATTATCCCGGCCTTGAAAAACTCCTGGCCGATATGTGGGAAACCTTGTACAACAGCAATGGTGTTGGCCTGGCTGCACCGCAAATAAACAAAGACATCCGTTTGTTTTTGGTAGACAGTGAGCAGATATTTGAAAACCAGGAAGAAGATGAGAAAGATGAATTTCCGGATGCGCCCGGTTACAAAGGGGTTTTTATAAATGCCCACATTGTAGAGTTGGGCGGTAATGAATGGAGCTACAACGAAGGCTGCCTTAGTATACCAAAAATAAGAGAGGACATTTTAAGGAAGGAATCTGTAACCCTGCAATACATGGATGAAAATTTTGTAGCGCATACCCGAACCTTCAACGGCATTACTGCCAGGGTTATTTTGCATGAATATGACCACACAGAAGGTAAGTTGTTTATAGACTACCTCAAACCATTAAAGCGCACCTTAATGAAACGCCGCCTCGACGATATTTCTAAAGGCAAAGTGAAAATGGACTACCGTATGATATATGTAAAGTAGCCGTTTTATTACCATTTACTTATCATCTTTTTACAATTACTTTGCAGGTATGAAGCTATTTTTCATACCTGTTTTTTGTTTGGTTTCTTCGCTGTCGGTCAGTGCTCAGGATGTTGCAGATACAGTATACACTGGCAAAAAAATTATAACCCTAACTGCCGTGGTAATTGATAAAAATTTAAATGTTCCCGGCTTCATCAACAAAATAAAAAACGACAGTAGCTATTACAAAGCTTTTCGTAACCTGCATGTGCTGGGCTTTACAGCACTCAACGATATTCGCATGCTGAATAAAAAGGGTGGACTCAATGCCTCTCTGCGTAGCAAAACACAACAGGTGCGCAGCAACGGTTGCCGCAGCATGCAGGTATTGGAAGAGACTACTACCGGCGATTTTTATACCAACGATAAACAATACAATTACTATACTGCACAGATGTATGCATCGCTTTTTTTTACAAAGGGTAAGGTATGCGGCGAAAGCAACATTGTAGCGGGCGCTTCTTTTTCTACCGAAGGCAAGAAGGGAATGGAGAAGCACAAGGAGCAATTGAAAATGTTGTTCTTTAATCCCGGCAGGCGAATCAATGGCTTGCCATTTATGAGTAACAAAACGGCTATTTACGACGACGATATGGCCGACCAATACGATATGAATATCGACATGGATCTCTATAATAATATTTCCTGTTATGTGTTTACGCAAAAGGTGAAACCGGGTAAAACGGATGGCGTAATTGTAGACGAAATGATCACCTGGTTTAACGACCAGACCTTTGATGTAGTAGCCCGGAAATATTCATTGAGTTACGATGCAGCCGTGTACGATTTTAAGGTAGACATGGAAGTGCAAATGACAAAGGTTGGAAATCTTACTGTTCCTTCCCTTATACGCTACGTAGGGAATTGGAAGGCCATCACCAAAAAAAGAGAAAGAGGGGTATTTACCGCTACGCTTTTTAATTTTGAATAAGGGCACTAACCTTAGTTGTATTATTATTTACTTACCTGCTTGTTAATTTATCCTACTCAGCTTTTTTAGCTAATTTGTAAAAAAAACTTCTATGCAATTATCTACCCAGGTTATGGATCTTTTTTTATTGGCTCTGCCCATAGCATGTGTTTCCTGGACGGTAACTCATGAAGAAATATTTAAAGAACCCCGGGAGTTGTGTATTGATAAATCTAAGAATT
>JANPJW010000163.1:0-3139 GCA_031425715.1 Chitinophagaceae bacterium
TCTATAAAAATAGGCAATACGGAAAGGGGTGGGCTGGTTACCGGTGTAAAATATAATATTCAAATTCCGCCGACGGATGATAAATTTTACGTGGAGTACCAGTATGCAGTTGTGTACGAAAGTCCCAATCATGAGGCCGAATATCAACCTCGCTTTGAGATATCTGTTGTAGACCTTACAACGCAAGAGGTAATCGATTGCTCTTCCATAAGCTTTGTAGCCAATACATCTGATCCCAATTTTAAGGTGAGCGACCAAAAACATTTTGGCATTAATGTTTTATATAAAAACTGGACTCCAGCCACACTGTTTCTAAAAAATATGGCCGGTAAAAATGTAGAAATAAGTTTTACTGTTACCGGCTGCGCATATGCCCAGCACTTTGGTTATGCTTACCTGGATATGAATTCTACCTGCGCCGAGAGATTTCCGGGGGCTTCCTTTTGCCCGAGCGACACAGCTATAAGGGTACAGGGGCCGGCAGGATACGAAACTTATCAATGGTTTTCAGAAAATTATGCTCAGTCGCTTTCTGCTACGCAGCATTTAATTGTACAACCAACGCCGCCAAATAATTCTATCTATAACCTGGTAACCAAAGCGTTTTTCAAACCAAATTGTATTGATACTTTTCAGGTAAATGTATCTAACGACCTGGTACTCCAGGTAAATGCAGGATCAGATACAAGCTACTGCGTGGGGCAATCTGTGCGCATAGGAAGTCCGCCACAGGATGGAGTAATATATCGTTGGTCGCCGGGCACAGGATTATCAGACTCTACACTTGCTAACCCGCTTACAAATGTAACTACAGAAACCAGGTATACCCTTACGGCGAGTAGTTTTGGCGGTGGATGTACACTTACTGATGATGTGCTTATATCACCATATGGAGCAAACATAAATCTTAGTTTACTGGGAAAAGATTCGGTTTGCGTATCCACAGCTGATAGTGCTGTTTTAGTAGCAAATGTTTCAGATAATGTAACCTGGTTCCGGGACAGCATCCCGCTATCCGTAACTACAGGAAACCGATACAAAGTATTGATGAGTGGCCGGTATTATGCTAAAATAACCACGCCGGGAGGATGCAGTTATTTTTCCGATACCATCAATGTTTACGTAGAACCTGCTATTGCAAACATTCGATATCCCGCATTGAACCTGCTAAATGATATTCCGTATACACTTGCTGCAAGGCAGATTGGTGTAGGATATTTGTGGATGCCTGCAAGTAACCTGAACGATCCTGGTATTTATAATCCCGTGTACACACCCGGTATTGCGGGAAACACTTATACGGTACATATCACTACTGCAGGCGGTTGTGTGGTAACAGACACGGTAACCATTTTATTATTTCCTTCGGTCGAAATATATGTTCCTTCTGCTTTTACTCCCAATGGGGATGGCCTTAATGATTATTTAAAACCCATACTTCGTGCCGTGGAAACACTTACTTATTTCAAAGTATTTAACCGGTACGGGCAAGAAGTTTTTGACATAAAGCAAAATGCAAGAGGCTGGGATGGCCGGGTAAGAAAAGAGCAGCAAACCACTTCGGCTTTTATTTGGATGGCTGAAGGAATTGGCGTAGATAAAAAGGTTTACAAGAAAAAAGGTTCGGTGTTATTATTGCGATAAGGGAAGTGTACATTTTTTTCTTAATTGAATTTTAGAATTTGTGCTTAAGGGGTAGAGATAATAATCTTAAGTTTTCTCAGCAACAAAAGATTGCTTGTTGCTACATTGCTTCGGGTGCCAGCGGGGGCTTCGCTGGCCTGGTTCCCGAATAGTCAGCTGTTTTTGGCGAGACCCCAATTTCTAATACAGCTAAACCTGAAGACGGCCATACCCAAGCGGTGGTAATGTGTGCCGTATTTGAAAGGGTCATTCCACGTGCATCGGGGTTTCGCAGTTGCTCTGCAAACGTGGCAGATTCCTCTTGCCACCGTGGGTTGTTACCTGCGTCTTGTCTCCGACCAACGCCTTAGCCTTCTCTTTAAGGTTTGTTACCAGAAACATGAAATCCATTAAGCATGGATGTAGGTTGTAGTGCGTTTGGATCCTGCTGGCAGTTGGGCAGAGATCCGGCAAGCAGTGAAGCGGGCACACGGGTGCGGGTAGTGTTCTGATCTGTATTTTTTATCCCAATCAATCCCATTTCCGGATTGTTGTTGCTTTTACTTCCAAACTCATTCCAAACGACCATGCTCACCGGCTGGTAAAGGGTATCTTCGTTTTTCCACTGGGCAACAACTCAATAATTAAATTTGCCATCCCCGTAATCTGTGTTATTTTTCTGGTACCAAACCAGCATTGTCCGTTTTATGAAAATTATCATCAAAGTAAAACAACCCGGTCGTAAGCATCCACTTATTAACAATACCACTATCAGCATTGCAGACATCGGACTTGCACCCACTGCTGCTGCATTAATCGAAGCCGTGGTTGATCAACAGGTGCAGGCATATAATGCAAAGAGCGCAGAAAAGAATATACTGCCATTTCTTACAGATACACAAACGGAAGAACAGGCCACATCTGGGAAAATTGGTTTTGGTAGTATTTACAACGAAAACAAAGCCAGGCCGGAGCAGGCTAAGCAAACGGCCCTGCAGGCATTTGAAGATGGCATGTTTGCTCTGTTTTTGGACGAAGAGGAGATAACTAAACTGAGCACAATCGTACAGCTTACTGATACTTCCATCATCACCTTTATCAGGCTTACCTTTTTAGCAGGTAGCTATTGGTAATTAACCAACCCTATTGTATGCAGGAAAAAGACAAATCATTTTTAGAAAGTAAAACGAGCGCAAACCAGTTTAAAGAGTTTAAAGCAGGGCTCGACAAAATGTATTCCACACCAGAAGCGGTGATCAATAAGCTGGTGTCGCTTTTCAGTAAAAAAATCAACGACCGTTTAACTGGAAAAGTTGCAGAACTTGGGCTGCTGCTACTGAATGAAATGCCCGGTTATAAAGACAATAGCGCCCGTCATGACCGGCATATTTCCTATAAAAACAAGCGCTACAACCGCATTGAAGAAATACTTGGAAATGATGCCTGGAACGATGCAGACAATTACAAACTATTGATCTACTTTTTTGGTGAGGAAAAGGCTGCTTATGTGCGGCAT
>JANPJW010000164.1:0-2153 GCA_031425715.1 Chitinophagaceae bacterium
TGGAAAATGAAATTTGATCCTCGTGACTGTTGGCCTTTTTCAAATTTTTCCCTTTCCATAAATAGAGCTCACTATTTTGCAAACGCCAGTCCGGCCAAAGCCAACCTGGGTTAAAAAAATGTAGAAATGGAATGGGAAAAACCTGCGGAAGATAATGGTGTGCAGGATGAATTCTTTTAATAAAAGTCCACAAATTTTAAAGGGTTGGCGGCTAATTTAAGAAGATTGTATATTTTGGAGGAGAATTTCAGCAGTTCATAAAATGAATTTTACAATGAAAACGTATCTTTTATCTTTCTTTTTTTTAGCCACATTTTCCGCCTCGCAATCCCAAACAACCGCTCCGGGTTACTACATTACCAAAAATAATGATACTGTGGTTGCCGAAATTAAGATCCCCCGATCACTATTTGGAGTAGACCTTTCTAAATTGCTCCTCAAAGTTGAAACGGTGGATAGCATCGACGGTACTAAAAAATTTAAGCCAAAGGACATCAATGGTTTCGGATTTTTATATGAAGGCAACTATTATCGCTATTTCTCAAAACCTACCATTACCCAAAACAATTTTAGGTTTCTTCAACCCTTCGTTCTCGGGCCAAAAACGAGTATTTATGTATTTTATACAGCTGATCAAAATGGCAGACCTCTCGGCAGTGTGTACACTCTCGAAAAAGCAGATGGTACTTATGCTTTTTTGTCTACACCTACACTCAACTTAAACAAGGTGAAAGAAACCATAAAAGAATTTTATAAAGATTACCCGGAAGTGCAACAATTAATAGATGCCAGGTTTAAAACCAAAGTGGCCATTAAGAATGATATTGTTGAAATAGTGCGGGCTGTAAATAAGTCCTGACTATCCCGTAGCCTCAACCATCAATCACTCCACAGAAATTTTAAAAATTAAGTGAAGCCGTTTATTGCCATCATATTTGCAGTAGTCTCTTCCAGTTACTCATACGCACAATCTTCAAACGTTCAGGGATATTATATCACGAACGCTAACGACAGCATTCAGGCTACGATAAAATTGCCCACCCAATTTTTCAGCAAGTCTATTTTACTTTCAGGTTTACTCAGTAAGGTAGAAATGACGGATAGCCTGAATGGTAATAAAACCTGGAGGCCCAAAGATCTGACGCTTAGAAGTTTTGGATTTAATTATAACGGAACCGACTACCGGTTCTACTCTCCAAACTGCAGTAAAAGCTTCCATAGATTTCTCCAGGCTGTTGTGCTTGGGGCAAACACAAATCTTTATGTATACCAGACCGTGGATGAGCAGGAACGTCCTTTAGGAGCTGTTTATACATTTGAGAAGGCGGATGGGACCTGTATGTTTTTGAATATTGCTGAGCCAAGGCTTGAAATGTATAGGAAAAAGTTAAAGGAATTTTACAATCAGCATGAAGAGCTGCAACAATTGATAAACACTAAATTAACCAGTAGGGCATTAATAGAAAGTGATGTGCTGGAAATCGTGCGAGCTGCTAATCAGCCAAAGTAGCTGCATGGAGTAAATAGTTTTCCAGGCCGGCAGATATTTTCTCCACTTGCATCTTACACCTGTAACTTCACACAAGTTCTTCCAACCTTAACTGGCATGAGCGAAGTAGATTTTTTACAAATTGTGCCCGAGACTTAACTAGAAACAACAATTATGAAGCTATATACAATTATCGCACTTTTATTGATTGGCTTAGTTAGCTCTTCCTTACAGTGCGATAAGGAGTGTATTGATCTGTCCGATCAGATTCTGGACGATTCCCGACAATGGTTACCCCTGAAGGGATTTACCCAGCTTCAATTTGCAGATCAGGCGGGAGTGGTAAAGTCATTCAACCTGTTAGTTGTGGATACTATTGAAACGAGGCTTTCCTGCTCAGGAAATAGTGTTAAGGAGGAGTCTATTGGGGTGCGGCTACTGTTCGATACTGCCGGCAAGAATTTTATTTCGTTTAATTTGAATCAAAAAAACTTTCTGTGCCTCAATGCCATCAGCGACGTTAGCACGGATATATTCGTATGCGATGTGTTTAAAAAAGCGGGCACAATCGGAAATGTGCTAAAGCGCTTAAATTTTAATTACGGTGGCACTACTTATGCAGAAGCTATTTTAATGAGATCAACCCTTGTTAACCCAACAATTG
>JANPJW010000165.1:0-11833 GCA_031425715.1 Chitinophagaceae bacterium
GCTACTACTCACCAACAAGCAACTCGCAGAAGCCTGCACCGAAAAAGCTTTTACCTATGTACAGCAGTACCACAGTATGGATTTCATTACCAAAAAATATATTACTTTGTTTGAAAATATTGCTGCCACAGCAAAAATAAACAACGCTCCCCATGCAGGCTTCCGTCGTAATTTCTTATTATAAAAATCTTCCGAACCTGGCACTTATCCTACAGGCATTGAACCAACAAACAGCCCGGGGAAATTTTGAAGCAATTATTTCTGAAGATGATGCTGCCGCCGAAACAATTGAGTTGTTACATCACTGGAAGATGACTGCTCAATTCCCCATTTTACATGTTTCACAACCTGATGACGGCTTTAGGAAATGCAAGGCGCTTAACAATGCCGTGAAGGCAGCCGGCAGCGATCTTATGATTTTTATTGATGGCGATTGCATACCGCACCCAAAATTTGTGGAACAATACATCCAGGCAAAAAAGCCCGGAAGGGTGATGTATGGCCGCAGGGCTATGCTCAGTGAAAAAATATCACAGCAATTATGGTTAACAAAAAAACTGGAAATGCTAAACCCAGTAAGCCTGGTTGCAACAGGTTCTAAAAGGGTAGAAGAAGCCTTGTACCTTCCCTTTGTACCGCAAAAATTTAAAATCAAAAACAAAGACAGGTTACTAGGCTGCAATATGGCTATTAACAAAAAAGATTTGATGGCTATCAACGGTTTTGATGAAGACTATATTGCCGCCGGTGCTGGCGAAGACAGCGATCTAGAATGGCGGTTAGAGGCTTTGGAAAATATCAGCTTTTACTCGATGAAATTCCAGGCCATCGTTTATCATATTTATCATCCGCTACGTTTTACGCCAGCTATGGAAAGGCTGAATTACGATATTCTACAGCAAAAAATACAAGCCGGATTTTACGCCTGCAAAAACGGACTTCAGAAACTACCCTAAACACTATGAAAATTTTATACTTGTGTAGTTTACGGTTCGATTACCTGCAGGACCTCACCTATTCGGGGCTAGTGAAATTGCTGGGGCAGCAAAATGTAACAGACTATCCATGGAATCCGAAGTTTCATTTGCCGGTTAAAGATTATCCAAAAAACTTAGGTTTTACCTCCTTCACACTTCCCTTTCGCCCCAAAATAAATTTCAAAAATTTTGACCTCGTAATCCTTGCGGCTGCAAAACAAGATGTGTTGGAAGTGTATAGTAACATCTTACCAAAAATCAGACACCTGCCTGTCTTATTCTTAGATGGTGGCGACCTTCCGGAAATAGGCGGAGATTTTTACAGGCTGAAGGCAGGACCTGCCTACGAATCGACTTTGCAAAAGAGGCCTTTTGATATTGTTTTAAAAAGAGAATTTATACCAGCTGTGCATGGAAACGATCCCAGGGTATTTCCGTTCCCTTTTTCTTTTCCCTACAACATGCCGCTGCCAGTGCAGCCAGAGTATTTAAAAAAATATGATGTATCGTTTTGGGGACAGCAGGAGCCAGCCATCAGAACCAGGGCCCTTACCATGTTGCAGGGTAAATATGATTGTGAAAAAAACGGAACTACCTTAAAGCAGGACTTTAGCAATTATAAGAGAAAGGGTAAGTTTTACCTGGAAGAAATTGCCCGCTGCAAAATTGTATTGAATTTTAGAGGCGGCGGTTGGGATACTATGCGGTATTGGGAAACACCTGCAGTAGGAACTTTTATGATCACACAGAAACCGCAAATCTTAATTCCGCATAATTTTGAAGATGGCAAACATGTGGCTTATTGTGACGATAACCTGGATGACCTGCTGGCCAAAATTGATTATTACCTGCAGCGACCTGACGAGCGAGCAGAAATAGCCAGCAATGCTAAAAAACACCTGGAGCAATACCACCTCAATACCGTGCGGGCACAAACGCTTTTAGATATAGTAAAAGAAAAATTATAGCCATATCCGGCCCTCGAAATAACTACAGCTCACTTCGGAAAATTGGCTAACCTCCAATACTACATTTCATTGCCGTACTTTTATCTTCTATTAATTTTTGCAGATGAATATTTGGGAAAAACATGGACAGCAATTGCAGGCCGGCGATTTTAAGGCGCTGGCCCGTTGTATTTCATTGGTAGAAAATGATGTGCCTGGTGCCGACCAGTTTTTACAGTCGTTACCCGCTTCTGCTACTGCTGTGCTGGGTATCACTGGCCCGCCCGGTGCCGGCAAGAGCACCCTCACCGATGCCTTGATAGCATCTTATGTAGAGGAGGGGAAAAAAATTGCGGTCATTTGTGTAGATCCTTCCTCGCCTTTTAACCTTGGTGCTTTGCTGGGCGATCGCATACGCATGAGCGATTGGTACAACCATCCGTCGGTATTCATTCGCTCGCTGGCAAGCCGTGGTTCTATGGGTGGACTGCATCCAAGAATAATAGAAGTAACAGATACGATTAAAGCTGCGGGTTTTGATTTAATTATTATAGAAACCGTGGGCGTGGGGCAGAGTGAAATTGAAATTGCCGGCCTGGCTGATACGACCATGGTGGTACTGGTGCCTGAAGCTGGCGATGAAGTACAAACCATGAAAAGCGGACTGATGGAAATCGCAGATATTTTTGTAATAAATAAGGCAGACAGGCCCGGAGCGGGCACTTTTGTAAAAAATCTTTTGCAAATGTTGGCTCCTGCGTTTCACACACAACATAGAGAAATACCGGTGCTCAAGACCATCGCCGTAAAAAAAGAAGGCATTGAAGAACTGAAAGAAAAAATTAGTTCCCAGCAGAGCGCTCCCAATGCTGAACGCAGCAGCTGGCTGAGGGCAGAAAAAGCCTACCAGCTCATCAGGAACAAAAGAATGAAGAACGTAAACAAGGAAGCGCTAAAAAAGGAAATAGCGAAAGCAGGTGAAGATTTTAATTTATACCGCTTTGTAGAAAAATATGTTTAACTCTCTTTGGGTTGATTTTTCCACCACCTGTAAGCTATAAAGCCAACGATGATAAAAGGCGTACCCATAAGGTAAAGTATCCCCTGGTTTAGACCTAATGCAGGCTTTTCTCCCAACTGCGAAGCGGTTTTAGTACACATGGCACACTGGGCTTCGGCGCCAAAGTGTAAACACATCAGGATGAATAAAATTGAAAAGATGGTGAGACACTTTTTCATACTGCAAATTTAATCATTAAACGTTGGCAGGTTGAATAAAGTTCAGGTAATTTTTTTGGTGAATTATTGTGAACGGTGCGTCGGGGTAAGCCCTGGCAAATGCTGTCGGAATCTTCGCTTTGCCTTCTTTCCATTTAAATTCATAAGCCTCTATCGCATCAGTCTTTTCTTCTATGAGATCTATCTCCTGCTGGTCGTATGTTCTCCAGAAATAACTGTTCAATGTATTGAATGTATAAGCGTTTCGCTTTATTCTTTCAGCACATATATAATTTTCCCAAAGCATACCAATATCCTGCCTGGCAGCCAGTAAATTGAAATTATTTATCAAAGCATTTCTTACCCCATTGTCGAAAAAATACCAGCGGTTACTTTTTACAACTTCCTTTCGCAAATTTTTACTGTACCCACTGCGTTTATAAATCACAAAAACTTTTGTGAGCAAATCAAGATAGCGATCTACGGTGTTTTTACTTACGCCCATGTTTTTACCCAGTTCTTCAACAGACACTTCCTTGCCTATTTGGTAAGCTATTAACACCAACAGGTCCTTTATCTTTTGTGGACTTTTAATATTTTCAAACGCTAATATGTCTTTCAGCAAATAGATATTGATCAACTCGGTAAGGTATTGTTGCTTTTCGGCCAGTGTTTTTATCTGCAACACTTCGGGGTAACTTCCATAGATAAGCCTTTCATCAAGGTGCTGTTTGGTTTGAAGAAGATTTTCTGTTTTGGCAATTTCCATTTGAGCCATGGGGAACAGTTCATAAGTAATCGTTCTCCCTACAAGCGGTTCGCTTGCCTGTTGCAAATCAAATGCACTGGACCCCGTAATAATGATATGCAACGGGCTGATTTCATCAATCATCAGTTTTACTTTTCTGCCAATATCTTTTATGTATTGCGCCTCGTCAATAATGAGCAGGGTATAACCTTGCATCAATCGTTTATAATTGGCAATGCTCCGTTCTTCCAGGATATTGGCCACCGTTTCATCTTCCCCATTTAGCCATAGGCATTTGTCATTCACTTCCTTTTTGATGGCATCCAGTAACTGCGTCTTACCCACACGTCTTGCCCCCAAAAGGATACTTACCTTTTGTTTGTTCAGGTTATCAAAAACTGTTTTATATATTGCTCTTTCAAACATGGCACAAATATACTGCTTTACATATAAACTGACGGAATTAATGTAAATACCGTCAATTGACTGACGGTATTAATGTAAATGCCGTCAATTGACTGACGGAATTAATAAAAAAAATCCGCTCAAAAGAGCGGATTTTTATATAAGATTAGTTGAAATTAAGCTAGTTCCTGAGACATTGATTTGCTCACACGCTTACGATCATCTTCATTCAAAATTACTTTGCGTAAACGAATGCTTTTAGGCGTTACCTCAATACACTCATCCTGTTGAATGTACTCCATACACTCTTCAAGACTCATTAAAATTTTAGGAGCTGCCTTGGATGCATCATCAGATCCGCTTGCACGGTGGTTGGTTAATTTCTTTGGTTCAGTAGCATTTACAACCAAATCGCCTGGCTTAATGTGCTCGGCAATCACCTGGCCTGTGTAAACTTCCTGGCCCGGATCTACAAAGAAACGACCCCTGTCCTGTAATTTATCAATAGAATAACCAGTTGTTTTTTCTGTAGACTTGCTGATCAACACGCCATTGCTACGGCCGGGAATTGGACCTTTCCATGCTTTGTATTCAGTAAAGCGATGAGCCATAACAGCTTCGCCCGCTGTGCTGGTAAGCATGTTGCTCCTCAAACCAATCAAACCTCTTGATGGAATGTCAAATTCAAGATGCTGCATTTCGCCCTTGGTTTCCATCACCAGCATTTCACCTTTTTTTTGTGTAACAAGGTCAATTACTTTTCCACTGTATTCAGCAGGTACATCTACTACCAACAATTCATAAGGCTCATGTTTAGAACCATTGATTTGTTTCACCAACACTTGTGGCTGCCCGATGGTTAATTCAAAACCTTCTCTGCGCATCGTTTCAATTAAGATACCCAAATGCAGAATGCCACGGCCAAATACGTTAAAGCTATCTGCACTGTCACTGTCTTCTACACGAAGCGCCAGGTTTTTTTCTGTTTCTTTCATTAAGCGGTCACGCAAATGGCGACTCGTTACAAACTTTCCTTCTTTACCAAAGAAGGGTGAGTTATTAATTCCGAATAACATGCTCATCGTTGGCTCATCCACACTGATAACGGGCAATGCTTCAGGATTGTCTACATCGGCAATGGTATCACCAATATTGAAACTTTCCAATCCTACAATTGCACAAATATCTCCGGCAAAAACTTCAGTTACTTTCTTTTTGCCCATTCCTTCAAACACATACAATTCTTTTATCTTCATTTTTTTGTTACTGCCATCGGCCTGTAACAAAGCTATTTGCTGGCTTTCTTTTATACTGCCACGGGCAACTTTACCTACTGCAATTCTTCCTAAGAAAGAAGAATAATCCAAAGAAGTAATCTGCATTTGAGAAGGACCTTCGTTTACTTTAGGTGCAGGTACATGCTCAAGGATTGCATCCATCAACGGAAAAATATTCTCTGTTTCAGTGATAGAGGTATTCATCCAGCCATTTTTGCTACTTCCGTAAATGGTAGGGAAATTCAATTGCTCTTCAGTAGCATCCAGGTTAAAAAATAATTCAAAAACGGAGTCATGCACTTCATCCGGACGACAGTTTGGCTTATCTACCTTATTGATAACCACAATTGGATGCAGGCCAAGTGCCAATGCCTTTTGCAAAACAAAACGTGTTTGTGGCATAGGTCCTTCAAAAGCATCCACTAACAATAACACACCATCTGCCATCTTCAAAACCCTTTCTACTTCACCGCCAAAGTCACTGTGACCTGGGGTATCAATAACATTTACTTTAACTCCTTTATAATTAACAGAAATGTTCTTGCTAAAAATGGTAATGCCTCGTTCTCTTTCAAGATCGTTGCTATCCATGATCAACTCACCAGTTTCCTGGTTGTCTCTAAATACCTGCGTGGCGTGTAAAATCTTGTCTACCAGGGTAGTTTTGCCATGATCTACGTGAGCAATGATGGCGATGTTGCGAATATTCATTGTTTAAGCTTTAAGCGTGGGAGGCGGGCTGGCGGTCATTTTGCAATAGGCAAAAGACTAAAAGCTCACCATGAAGCGCTGTTTTTTGAGGCGCAAAGGTAATCTATAAATGCCGGACGGCAAGGTGGTTTTTAAATTAGTGTTGAAGTGTTAATGTTAAATAAAATCTACATCTATGACTTGTTTAGGCGTAATTTTTTGACGCTGCATGAGTTGTCCGGCAGTATCACTTCACTTTTTCATTTACTTTTAGCCTCGATAAAAGGAAACCTTGCAACAGCGAAACCGCTCCAGAATTCATGTTGACCTGATCACCTGCAATAATTTCCCCAATTAAAGTATGAGATACCAGGTGTACGTGATAGAACTTTCAAGAAAAGTATTTACTGAAAATGCAAAGTTTCGTAATGCAAACCCCCAGTTTAACGGGGTGCTGCAATGCCTGTATGTAGGCATGAGCAGTAAAACCCCTTCGGAACGGTTTCAGCAGCACAAAACAGGTTATGTAAATGCCAAGGGTCATAATTTGGCTGCCAGCATTGTGCGCAAATACGGAACTTACCTTCGGCCGAGCCTTTACGATCATTTAAACCTCAAGCCGATGAACAGGGGGGAAGCTTTGGTCATGGAAGAAAAACTGGCGCTAAACCTTAGAAGGCAGGGTTATGCAGTTTGGTTCAATTGATGCATACCAAGTATTTTATTTTAATTTTACAGGCGGAGTTTCTCATACTTTTTTAATGAATAAATACACATGCCATTTAATTTAAATTCATCCTATTCACCTGCCGGCGATCAGCCTTCTGCCATTACCCAACTTATACAGGGAATAGAGGACGGCGAACCTTACCAAACGCTTCTGGGAGTAACAGGTAGCGGTAAAACTTTTACCATGGCCAATGTGATACAGAGTGTGCAACGTCCCACGCTGGTAATCACACACAACAAAACATTGGTGGCACAATTGTATGGTGAGTTCAAGCAATTTTTTCCTGACAATGCCGTAGGCTATTTTGTATCCTACTATGATTATTACCAGCCGGAGGCGTACATCCCAACCAGTAATACTTATATTGAAAAGGACCTGAGCATTAATGAAGAATTGGATAAACTTCGCCTGCAAGCAACGGCCCAGTTACTGAGTGGAAGACGAGACATTATTGTAGTGGCAAGTGTAAGTTGCATATATGGAATGGGTAACCCAACAGAATATGAGAATGGCATCATTCGCATACGGCAGGGGCAGGTTATTTCCCGCCAGGGTTTTTTACATTCCCTTGTGAATGCCTTGTACCACCGCAGCCAGGGAGATTTTACTAGAGGAACTTTTAGAGTAAAAGGTGATACGGTTGATATCAATTTACCTTATGTAGATTTTGGTTACCGCATTAGTTTCTTTGGCGATGAAATAGAAACCATAGAAACGCTGGAGTTATCTTCTGGCAAGCGGATAAGCAGTGTAGAAAATGCGGCTATTTTTCCGGCTAATTTATACATTGCCCCCAAGGATATGCTGGGCGATGTGATTAGCGAAATACAGGATGAAACCGCAGCGCAGGTAGAATATTTTAAAAAAAGTGGTAAGTACATAGAGGCGCAGCGCATAGATGAGCGGGTGAATTATGACCTTGAAATGATTCGGGAACTGGGCTATTGCAATGGCATAGAAAACTATTCCCGCTTCTTCGACCGCCGCACGCCGGGCTCAAGGCCCTTCTGCCTGCTGGATTATTTTCCCAAAGATTACCTTACCATAATTGACGAGAGCCACCAAACCATTCCCCAAATAAGCGGCATGTATGGCGGCGACCGCAGCAGGAAAATGGTATTGGTAGATTATGGTTTTCGCCTGCCTTCTGCCATGGACAACCGCCCTCAAAATTTCCATGAGTTTGAAAACCTCACCAACCAAATGGTGTTTGTTTCGGCTACGCCGGGAGATTATGAATTGGATAAATGTGGTGGCGTAGTGGTGGAGCAAGTGGTGAGGCCCACGGGTTTGTTAGATCCACCAATTGAAATCAGGCCTTCTATCAACCAGATAGATGACCTCTTAGAGGAAATTGATAAAAGAATAAAGATGGGCGACCGTGTGCTGGTGACCACACTTACCAAACGCATGGCCGAAGAGATGGATAAGTACCTGCACCGCATCAACATTAAAAGCAAATACATTCACAGCGAAGTACACACGCTGGAACGAATTGAAATCTTGAGAGAACTTCGCCTGGGTACCATCGATGTGTTGGTAGGTGTAAACCTTTTAAGAGAGGGACTCGATCTGCCGGAAGTATCCCTGGTAGCAATTTTAGATGCAGACAAAGAAGGATTTTTGCGCAACGAACGAAGTCTTACCCAAACTGCCGGCCGGGCTGCCCGCAACGTAGATGGCCTCGTAATTTTTTATGCAGATAAGATGACGGAGAGCATGCAAAAAACAATTGACGAAACCAGCCGCCGGCGGGAAAAGCAAATTGAATACAATACCAAACACGGCATTATCCCTACCACCATCATCAAATCCAGGGAACAGGTATTTGCGCAAGGAAGCGTGCTGGATGTAAAAGGTTATGACCCGGCTAATCCTTACTCAATCGGTCCCGATGAAGAGCTGGTAAGCGTTGCCGCCGAAGACCAGGAAGTGTACAAGACCATTCCACAAATGGAAAAAGCGGTAGGAAAGATTAAAAAAGAAATGGAAAAAGCAGCCCGTGATCTCGACTTTATGGAAGCTGCCAGGTTGCGTGACGAAATGTTTAAAATGCAGAAAGAATTGGAGGGAATGAAAAAGTAAAGCTGATGATCTGCTGTTTGGTTAAAAGGAATTAGTAGGAGTGAAGAACTGACTTGAGCTTTATAAAATACAAAGTGTCGAAAATTACCGGCACTTTGTATTTTAAGGGCGCTGTATAATTAGTCCAAATTCTCCGGCCTCATCATCGGAAAGAGCAATACATCCTGGATAGAGTGTTGGTTGGTGAGCAACATGGCTATCCTGTCTATACCGAAACCAATCCCACTGGTAGGCGGCATGCCATATTCCAATGCCCGTAAAAAATCATAATCAATAAACATCGCTTCATCGTCTCCACGCTCCATCAGTTTAGTTTGCTCTTCAAAACGTTCTCTTTGCTCCAGCGGATCATTTAACTCACTATAAGCATTGGCAATTTCTTTACCATTGCACATCAACTCAAAACGTTCTACAAGGCCGGGCTTGCTGCGGTGCTTCTTCGTAAGCGGGCTCATCTCTACCGGGTAATCTGTAATGAACGTGGGCTGTATATAATTGCCTTCGCATTTAGATCCAAATATTTCGTCAATCAGTTTTCCCTTACCCCATTTCTCATCAGCATGAATTTTTAATTCCTTACACACATTCCTTATACCCGCTTCGTCCATTTCACTGATATCGAAACCTGTAAATTCTTTAATAGAATCATACATGGTTATTCTTTTATAAGGTGCTTTAAAATCTATCTCCTTGTCTCCTACCAACACTTTAGAAACACCATTGGTGGCTATTGCCGCTTTCTCCAACATCTGTTCTGTGGTGTCCATCATCCACTCGTAATCTTTGTAAGCCACATAAAATTCAAGTACGGTAAATTCAGGATTGTGTGTTCTGTCCATGCCTTCGTTGCGAAAATTTCGGCTAAATTCATACACCCACTCAAAGCCGCCTACAATCAATCGCTTTAAATAAAGTTCATTTGCGATGCGCATGTACATAGGCACATCCAAAGCATTGTGATGCGTGGTAAAAGGCCTTGCCGCAGCGCCTCCGGGTATGCTTTGCAACACCGGCGTGTCTACTTCCAATGCGCCCCTATCGTTTAAAAATTCACGAATGGCATTCATCATTTTGGTGCGCTTGATGAAGGTTTCCTTTACACCGGGGTTTACAATAAGATCTGCATAGCGCTGCCTATAGCGAAACTCAGGGTCGGTTACTTCATCAAAAGTTTCGCCTTCCTTTTCTCTTACCACAGGCAAAGGTTTTAAGGATTTGCAAAGCAGCGTAAATTCTTTTACGTGTACAGAAGTTTCGCCTGTTTTGGTGGTAAACACAAAGCCTTTGATGCCTATGATATCGCCAAGATCTATGAGTTTTTTCCAAACGGCCTGGTACATAGTCTTGTCCTCGCCGGGGCAAATGTCATCTTGCTTTATGTAAAATTGTATTTTGCCTGCAGCATCCTGCAGCACCGCAAAATTGGCTTTGCCCATATCCCGCACACTCATGATGCGGCCTGCAAGGCATACTTCTGCAAAATCTGCCTTGTTCTCTTCGCCTTTATAATTTTCTTTAATAAAGGTAGAAGTGGTGTTTACAGGGTATAACGCAGCGGGGAAAGCATCAATACCCATCTTAGTAAGTTCCTGTAATTTCTCCCTGCGTATGATCTCCTGTTCTGATAAATGTTGTGTACTCATAATTTTAAATTCGGCTGCAAAGGTAAATGTTGTGCAGGAGGCTGCCAAGCCAATCTAAGCCTACAAGGCTTGTAGCCAAGCCTAACAGCACATCTTGGCAGCATAGTTGTATGTTTAATGACAAATAACTAAAATCATGAAAAAACTAATTACCCTTTGTGCCCTAACGATCGCCCTCAGTTCATGCGATGTACTTAGCAACCTCCCCACCAGCACCGGCCTCGGAGGCATTACCCAACAGGAAGCTGCACTAGGCATAAAAGATGCGCTGGGGCAGGGCTTGAACCGATCAGTGTTTCAATTAAATTCGGTAGATGGATTTTTTAAAGATGCTGCCTATAAAATACTATTACCGCCGGATGCTAAAAAAATTGAAAACACTTTGAGGACAATCGGCTTTGGCAGCATGGTAGACAAAGCGATCTTACAAATTAACCGTGGCGCCGAAGATGCAGCAGGTTTTGCCAAACCCATTTTTATAGATGCCATCAAGAGCATGACTTTGCAAGATGCCATTGGCCTGGTAAGAAATGGCGACACCAGTGCGACTCATTTTTTCAGAGTAAAAACAAATCAGAAACTGATGGATGCTTTTATGCCGGTTATCAATGCCTCTTTGGCCAAGGTAGATGCAACCAAATATTATGGCGACCTCGTAAGTAAATACAACAACCTGCCCACCACATTTAAAAAGATCAACCCAGACCTTGCATCTTTTGTTACAGAAAGAGCTACGCTGGCGATGTTTGATTTGATTGCCAAAGAGGAGGTGAACATAAGAACCAATTTTGCAGCAAGAAGTACCGATATTTTGAAGAAGGTATTTGGCCAGAAATGGTAACTACCAATTATAAATTATTTGCCGGGAGAAGCAAAAAAATCCTCAGCGGCCTTTACTCCATTTTCAAACAAGAGCAGTTTATCCTGCTCTTTTGTTTTTCTGATTTTAGAAGAGATGCTTCCCTGGCTCACATAAATGGTGCGCCCTTTTTCGTTGGTAAGCCCGGGATATTTTCTGCTTAGAGATTCCATTAGAAGGTTGGAAAAAGCAGACATATATTCTGACAGCTTATTGATTTCGTAAGCTGGTATCATAATACTATTGTTGCGCAG
>JANPJW010000166.1:0-9903 GCA_031425715.1 Chitinophagaceae bacterium
GCACACGCTGCAAATTTTTCTAACAAAAAGACTGCTGAAGCCGTCATGCAGGTTTATAAAAAACTAGTACCATGATATTTGAAGAAGATATTAAAGCCGCAGTAGCTGTGCTGAAAAACGGGGGCCTGATTTTGTACCCTACCGATACTGTTTGGGGCATAGGCTGCGACGCAACCAATACAGAAGCTGTAAATAAAATCTATGCGCTAAAAAACAGGAACGAAGAAAAAAGTATGATCATTCTCGTAGCAAACGAAGGAGATATACTACACTACACGAACGAAGCCACGCCGGTTATATTTGATTATATAAAAGGAATTCACAAGCCCACGACGGTCATATATGAACAGGCAAAGAACCTGGCTACAAATCTTGTAAACAAAGACGGCAGCATAGCCATCCGCATCGTGAAGGACGAATTTTGCCAGGCACTTCTCAGCGCCTTTGGCAAGGCCATTGTTTCTACATCATCTAACATCAGCGGCTACCCGCCTCCTGCATTTTTTCAGGATATAGATGTAGTA
Organism: Chitinophagaceae bacterium; assembly: GCA_031425715.1. Classification (GTDB taxonomy): domain Bacteria; phylum Bacteroidota; class Bacteroidia; order Chitinophagales; family Chitinophagaceae; genus Ferruginibacter. Next base: position 525 of record JANPJW010000166.1, read on the forward strand.
ATAAAAAACGGTGTTGACTATATAGTACAACACCGTCAAGATGATTTAACAGCTGCTTCACCCAGCTCCGTAGTAAAACTGGCAGCGGATGGAACCATACAGGTAATCAGACCTTAGTTAAAACAAGGCATACCCGATACCTACCTGGATATTTTGATTTTTCCATTTATCCTGGTCATCAATATCATTGATGTTATTCAAACCTACCGCATACCTTCCATAGATCCTGAGTTTAGCAATGTTTAATTGCAAACCACCCACCATGCTAAAGTCTCCGCTGGAAAAAGCAGCCTGCCCATTTTTTAAAAGGCTCTTATCTTTTTCTAACATTATGCCGTACTGCGGGCCTACCTGAAGGGTTACAAAAGGATTGGGATTGTAAGTAAGAAAAAGAGGAATTTTCAGGTACTGGAGTTTGACGTTCTTCACCGAGTTGAAATCATAGACGGTACTAAAGCTGCTGCTCGTGTCTACTTTTACGGAACTAAACAAAACCTCGGGTTGAATGCCCCACTTCTTTCCAAACTTCAGTTGGGCAAAAGCTCCTGCGTGGTAACCATAACTAAATTCGTCGGCAAAGGCTTTGCCATCAATTTTGTGAATTTCGGCACCGGCTTTTATACCTGCTTCAAAATCTTGCGCCATCACAGTAGAGACGCTCATGCTTAAAATGAATGCTGCGAAAAGGAGTTTGATTTTCATAATTTCTAGAGTTTGATTTTTTATTTTCAAGTTATATGCCAATGTCTAAACAGCGTACTGTTAGCGTATTGCTTAACAAAAAATTCTCAATGTTACCATGATGCTAAACACGCATCTTCCAACTTATCTTATTTTCTAAGTTATAAACCCCTACCTTTGCGCCGATTTTGGAATTTCTGAGAATTACATGACATGCCCAGATTGCTGTTGACAGCAAGTATCAAAAACAGTTGATACTATTAGAAGATCTCTTTCTACAACGGCCAGACGCATAACATGTGACCATCAAAAACCTTTTTTTGACCACATGTGCTTTTTTGCAATGGCATCAGCCAGGTCTTTATTTTAAAAATTTATACAATGAATGCATTTGAAGCATTAGGCCTCAACGAAAACATCGTTAAGGCAACAACGGATTTGGGTTTCACAGAACCCACTCCTATCCAGGTACAGGCCATTCCTGTGCTATTGTCGGGCACTACAGATTTTGTAGGTCTTGCCCAAACAGGTACTGGTAAAACAGCGGCTTTCGGTTTACCACTTTTGCAGTTGATGAATGCTGCAGATAAATTTCCACAGGCGTTGATCGTATGTCCTACCAGGGAGTTGTGTTTACAAATCACCAATGACCTTGTTGCTTTTTGCAAACACAGCAAGGGTGTAACAGCAGAACCTGTTTACGGTGGTGCATCCATCGTTATGCAAATACGTAACCTTAAAAGAGGAGTGCAAATTGTAGTAGCCACACCCGGTCGTTTGATAGATCTGATAGAGAGAAAAGCCATTGACCTGCAAAAAGTGAAATATGTAGTGTTAGATGAAGCCGATGAAATGTTGAACATGGGCTTTAGAGATGATATTGATTTTGTGTTGAAGAACACCATCAACAGGGAAAGCATCTGGTTGTTTAGTGCTACCATGCCGCCAGAAGTTAGGGCTATTGCCAAAAACTTTATGGAAAACCCTAAAGAAATTACGGTAGGAAAAAAGAATAGTGGTAACGTAAACATCGACCACCAGTTTTTTGTAGCACCTGCGCATAGCCGTTATGAAACATTAAAACGCCTCATCGATTTTAACCCCGGCATGTACGGTATTATTTTCACCCGCACAAAAGCCGATGCACAAGACATCAGCGAAAGACTGTCTAAGGCAGGATACGAAATTGAAGCCTTGCATGGCGATCTAACGCAGCAACAAAGGGACAGGGTAATGGGCCGTTTTCGTACCAAAGCGTTGCAATTGCTCATTGCAACAGATGTGGCTGCACGTGGTATAGACGTAGATGGCATCAGTCATGTAATCAACTACGAGTTGCCCGATGATATTGAAGTGTACACCCATAGAAGTGGCCGTACGGGCAGGGCTGGTAAAACCGGTATCTGCTTGTCCATTTGCCATAGCAGGGAAACTTTCAAAATAAGAACGCTGGAGAAAATGGTGAATTCACAGTTTCACAAACTAGATATTCCGAGTGGAAAAGATGTTTGTCGCAAACAATTCTTCCATTTCATGGATAAGTTAATAAGCACCGATATTTCAAATGGTGATTATGAGACGTACCTTCCAGACCTGATGAAGAAATTTGAAAACGTAAGCAAAGAAGAAGTACTACAAAGAGTTGCTGCATTAGAGTTTGACCATTTTTTAAAGTACTACGAAAACGCAGAAGACCTCAACGCAGCGGGTGCAGGCCGTGGCAGCAGAGAAAGGTTTGATGGCAGTGCAGTAAGAGATGATAGCAGCCGTAAAGATCGTACAAGCTTCAACCGCAGAGACAATGGCTTCACAAGGTTGTTTGTAAACCTTGGTACCAAAGATGGTTTTTATAAAGCAAGCTTTCTGCAATTTATATTAGACGAAAGCAATCTTAAAAAAGAAGTGCTCGGCAAAATTGATATCCGTGACATGAACACATGGGTAGAAGTAGACCAGGCTAACGCTGGCAAGATGATCAAAGCATTGGATGGCAAACGCTACAACAACCGCACTGTGAGAATGAATGAGGCAGACGGTGGTTTTAAGAGGGCCGGCGACGAAGGTGGAAATTCCAGCGAAGGCAGAGGTAATCGTGAAGAAGGTAGAAAAAGGACCTACGCTCCAAGAGAAAGAAGAGATTAAAAAATGTAAATGCCCCGTTACTTTAACGGGGCATTCTTTTTTAAGTTTGTTTTACGTTTAAGGTTTTGAAAGTTTAAAGTTTCATTTGAAGCTTCAATAATTTGACCTTTCACCTTTCACCTTTCACCGTTAACCTTTTTACACCAACTCTATCACCGTTATCTCCGGCAATACACCCACCCTTCCCGGATAACCAATAAATCCGAAACCACGATTCACATATAATTTTTGACCGTCGCCTTCGTACAAACCAGCCCATTGCTTGTACATGTATTGAACCGGGCTCCATTTAAAACCAGGAATCTCTACACCAAACTGCATCCCATGTGTATGGCCACTTAGCATCAAGTCTACATCTTTGTACAGGCTTTTTACTTCGGCTTCCCAATGACTGGGATCGTGGCTCATTAATATTTTAAAAGGGTACTTTTCTGCACCGGAGTGTGCCTTGGCCATTTTACCGTGCTTAGGAAAACGCCCCTTGGCACTCCAGTTTTCAATACCTATTACGGCTATCTGCTCCTCTCCTTTTTCTATCACCACGTGCTCGTTCATCAACAATCGCCACCCCATATCTGCATGCACCTGTTTTAAATTTTCAAGGTTTTGCTCCTTGCTAATGCCGGCAATGGGCCATTGCACATAATCGCCATAATCATGATTGCCAAGTGTAGAAAACACACCCATGGGTGCTTCCAATTTTGCAAACACATCTTTTAAAAAATCCATTTCCGTTGCCTGGTCATTTACAAGGTCCCCGGTAAAAAGAATCAGATCCGGCTTTTCTGCAAGTATTTTGTCCACGCCCGCTTCCACTGCTTTTTTATCCAAGAGGCTTCCGCTATGAATATCACTAATGTGCACAATCTTGAGTCCCTTAAAAGCTGAAGGAAGATTTTCGTACGAGAGTTGTAATCGCTTTATGTCGTAGTTATATTTATTGCCAAAGCCATACACCAGGCTGCTGAACAGAGTGCCGCCGGCTGCAATACCCAGCCAGCTTAAAAAAACAGATCGACTGATGCCTTCTCCACTCATTTTATCTACCTCTGTGTTGTTGAACAACAGTTTACCGGCAGCCCATTGTATACCACGGCGAAGATCGTCGGTCAGGAAAAATATCATGGCCGTAAGTTTCGCCAAAAAAAGTCCGATGATGGTTGCAAATAAATAGGAACGGGTTTTTTTACCCAGTACTTGTGGTTCTGTAAACACAAATACTAAAAAACCAGCTACGGCCAGTACAGTTACTACCCAGTAAACAGCTCCAATGATCAGTTTTGCCTTAGGAGATGCTGCCTGAGACACCGTTTTTATAGCCTGGTAAAAGTAAAAATCAAGAGCCAGCATAAAGCTGATAAATAGTATAACTCCAAGGGGTGAACGCATATTTTTTAACTTGAAAGTAGGGTTAAAACTGCATAAATTCTGCCAATTGTGTTTGAATGGCCTGAAGTGTATTTTGATCGGTAAACTGGTAATCCTTATTCATAAGTTTGTCTACAAGGCTTATAGGTAGCCGGTTGGGATGTACCAGCATTTTCATGTGCAGCAACACACCTGTAAGATGCTCCATACCCCTAAGATTGCCAGCCCTACCGGTAGACACCCCTACGAGCAGTACCTTTTTATGCCACCACACATTCTTCACATCACTGTTGTCTATCATTAGCTTTAGAATGCCGGGGTACGATCCATTGTATTCTGGCATCAGGATGATAAACTTGTTGGCCGGCACAAGCAGTTGCTGTTCGGCTTCTTTAAAGTTTGCGTCCCTTACGGTGCCATCAATATGGTCAAGCGCATAAATGCTGGCTTCCTGCTCAAATTGTTCGCTTAAAATTCTTTGGTATTCGCTTGCTACCCTGCGGGTATTGTTGTCTTCTCTGCTTGAACCTGATATAATTGTTAACATGAATGTGTTTTAAGTGCTAGCATATGCTGCCTCTACAACGTTGGGCTATTAGTATTTGTTCCAATTTTATACCGTTTAACTAAATTTGCCATCTTGACGCATTTTGAGCATTTACCGTGAAATTATTCCGATGTTTGCCAAATTGCTGGAACCCTTCGCCGTTGGTTACAAAAGCTAGCGTAAACCAATCCATCGAAATTAAGAACAACCAACAAAAAACTGTACGAAAAGCATGGCTAGAATTATAGGAATCGCCAATCAAAAAGGAGGCGTAGGAAAAACAACCACAGCAATTAACCTGGCGGCAAGTCTTGCTATTTTAGAATACAAAACGCTTTTGGTAGATGCAGACCCGCAGGCCAACAGCACTACCGGCACCGGTTTCGACTTGCACAATATAACCAAAAGCTTGTACGACTGCATGGTGAATGAAGCAGAAGCCAGTGAGGTTGTTCTCAAAACAGCCATACCCTGCCTGGACCTGATCCCTTCTCATATAGACCTTGTTGGCGCCGAAATAGAAATGATCAACTACCCCAACAGGGAAAGTGTGCTGAAAAGGATACTGGAGCCGCTTCGGGAGCAATACGATTTTATCATCATTGACTGTTCGCCTTCCCTCGGGCTCATAACAGTAAATGCACTGGTGGCCGCCGATAGTGTTGTAGTGCCCGTGCAGACTGAATTTTTTGCCCTGGAAGGCCTGGGTAAATTGCTCAACACGGTAAAAATTGTTCAGAACCGCCTGAATACCGAGCTTAAAATAGAGGGAATCTTGATGACGATGTATGATGGAAGGTTGCGCTTATGCAACCAGGTGGTGAGCGAAGTGAGGCGCCATTTTGAAGAGATGGTTTTTGAAAGTATCATTCATAGAAATACAAGGTTAAGCGAAGCGCCTAGTTTTGGCAAACCGGTTATTCTCTACGATAGCGATAGCAAGGGTGCCATCAACTATTTAAATCTTGCAAAGGAAATTTTGCAGAAAAATAATCTGACCAAAATAAACCAGGCAGACAAAATTATGAGCTGAGTTCCCAACCGCCTACCGTTAACTTACCGGCCGGCAGCGGCTGTTTTCACAAACATTCAGTGTATAAATTAGCCTATCGGCTAATTATCGAATTATCAAATTGTAGTTATGAGTTTACCCAATAAAAAAGATGCACTGGGCAAAGGAATCAGGAGCCTGCTGCAAAATATTGATTCGGATCTTAAAAATGCATCCGGCGAATTAAAAAAGGAAGTGATTGAGAGATCTACTTCTGTGGCACGCATTCCGCTGGACCAGATTGAAACCAACCCCAACCAGCCGAGAAAAGATTTTGATGAAACTGCTTTGAGCGAACTGGCCGCCTCTATTAAAATGCACAACATCATTCAGCCGCTCACCGTAATGCCTGCATCCAATGGCAAATACAGGTTGATAGCTGGTGAACGCCGCTTCAGGGCATCTAAGATTGCGGGCCTAAAGGATGTACCCGTTTATGTGAGGGAAACGAACAACAGCCAGTTATTGGAATTGGCCCTGCTGGAAAACCTGCAAAGAGAAAACCTAAATGCCATAGAAATAGCGCTCAGTTATAAACGCCTTATGGAGGACTTAGAGTATACACAAGAGCAGGTGGCCGAGCGCATGGGCAAAGAAAGAAGTACGGTTACCAATTATATTCGGCTGTTAAAGCTGCCACCAGATATCCAGGTGGCTGTAAGAAATGGTATCATTAGCATGGGCCATGCCCGGGCGCTGATTAATGTAGATGTGGTGGACAAGCAACTTTTCATCTTTTCTGAAATTAAAAACAAAGGACTGTCTGTGAGGCAAACAGAAGACCTTGTAAGAAGAATGTATACGGGATCCCAGGCTGTTAAAACAAGCCTAAAACCAACCCTGCCTCCGGCTTATAAAAAAATTGAAGATAATTTAGCATCGCAGTTTGGTACAAAGGTCGTTCTCAGCCATACCAAAAAGGGAAACGGCAGCATTTTGTTGGAGTATTATTCATTGGAAGAACTGAACGCTTTATTAGAAAAACTGAACGTAAAAATAAGTTGAAGCTTAGCAAACAAATAGGGTTGGTAGCAATACTATGCATGGCTGTTGCACTTGGCGGCCAGGCTCAAACTACAGCAGGAAAGCAAGATTCACTGCGCATCACGGCAACTCCGGTTCTGCAAGCCAAAGCTAAAGACAGTATTAAAAAATACGATCCCAACATAGCCGTTCGCCGTTCACTTATGCTACCGGGCTGGGGCCAGGCTACCAATAAAAAATATTGGAAAATACCCCTTGTGTATGGCGCCCTGGGCACCACGGCTTACATTTTTTTTAGAAACATCAGCCAGTATAAAGATGCCAGGAATGCATACATACTGGCAAGCGATACCATACCTGGAAATGATATTTTTATCAAGCAACCCTATTTTAGTGTAAAGGATCAGCCGGAACGGATCAGGGTTTTTAGAAATGCCGTGCGGCAAAACATTGATTACTCGGTACTGTTTTTCATAGCATTTTGGGGCCTAAACGTAGCCGATGCTGCAGTAGATGCTCACCTCAAAACTTTCGATGTAAGCGATGAATTAAGTTTGCAAATAAAAGGCGGGTACAGCCCCATGGCAAATACCAATGGCATTAGCCTTGTGTTGCACATTGGCCGCTAATATGCAAACCTGCTTTCCGATTTTTCAGATCCATTATATTGCAGTTCGATTTTAAAAAATTTAAGGAAGATGAAGGATGTTTTAAAAATAGCATTAATAGGTTATGGCAAAATGGGTAAAGCTATTGAAGAAATAGCGCTGCAAAAGGGACATACCGTGGTACTTAAAATAGATGCAGACAACCAGCAAGAAATGAACAAAGCCAGCTTGCAGCATTGCGATGTGGCCATAGAGTTTACGAGCCCGCATTCGGCAGTTCAAAACATAAAGACCTGTATTGATGCAGGCATCCCTGTTATCAGTGGCTCCACCGGATGGTTGGATAGATGGGAAGAAGTGAAGCAGTACTGCGACGAACAAAATGGAAGCCTGTTGTACGCCAGCAACTTTAGCATTGGGGTGAATATTTTTTTTGAAGTAAATAAAAAATTGGCGTCCTTAATGGCTCCACATAAAGAGTATGAAGTGAAGATTGAGGAAATACATCACACAGAAAAAAAGGATGCGCCAAGCGGCACTGCCATTACCCTGGCCGAACAAGTATTGAATTTTTATCCGCTGAAAAAAAACTGGGTGAATGAATTATCAGGCAACCCGGAAGAATTAAGTATCGTAAGCAAGCGAATAGATCCTGCGTCCGGCACACACAGCATAACCTATCACTCCGTAGTGGATGATATAGAAATTATTCATACCGCCCACAGCCGAAAGGGTTTTGCAAGCGGTGCGGTACTGGCCGCAGAATTTATGGCTGGTAAAAAAGGAATTTTTGCCATGAAGGATGTACTAGGTTTTTAAAATCCCGACACAAGTGTAGCGGAGATTACAGCATTAAAAGCTGAAGTTACTTTTGGGTGCAGTTTTCAAAGTTCTCTCAAAACAAAGCCGCCCCAGTTGGAGCGGCCTAAGTCTTCCAAAAAATTAATTTTAAAAAGTATACCCCAAGCGGATATTAACCAGTCCAAAAGAACCGCTTTTGCTGTACCCATCATAAGCTGCGCTTACGTCAATCTGGGGACTAAGAAAATAGCCTGCACCAAAAGAATAGGCAGTGGCCGACCTGGATTCTGCCCCCTTGGTGTTTAAAATACCAACGCCTACTTTACCGCCCAGGTAAAACGCCGGGGATGGAAAAAAACGCAGACCCGCCCTGATAGGTACGATGGACAAATCATTAAAACCGTCTTTTCCAAACAAAACGGTATAGCCAGCATCTGCTGTTAGCGCTATATTATCGGCAATGCCGTATTGACCCAATAAATCGATACCCGCACCAATGCTCGTACTGTTAAGGTTGCTCAACGGGATGGCAAGATTACCACCAACACCAATTTTAAATCCCCGAATGCCGGTGCGATCCTGAGCATTTGCGGTAAAAGAGGTGATAGCGATGGTTGCAATGAAGAATAATTTTTTCATGTTAAATAGCTTTTGTTTTTTTAAAATGACATAGAATACTGTGCTGGCACCAATAAGGAAATATATTTAAATATTTCTCTATTTAGTGACGTGATGGAAGACCATAAATGCATCATCCCTTAGGCCTCTAAAGTATTGGTATACAACTAACAAACTATTTACAGCCATAGTTTCAAAAACTGTGCCCGGAAATTATTAAGCTGTGACCCGGTCTCATAAAGTTGCTCTTTTCTCCAATTTGTACTACTTTCATAAATGCTTACCAAAAGCTAACCTCATATCCTGCCAAAAAATCGCTCCAACGTCAGTTTTTCGAATGCAATCTTTTTTCTTAATACCTTATTCCTACGCTATGCGATTAATTTCTACTTATGCCCCAGCTTTTAGCAAATACTCTGTGTTAAAGGCATTGTTTATCCTTTGTTTGTTTGTGTCACAAACTCAGGCCACATTTGCTCAACCGGGAAAAGCCCTGGCTTTTGACGGTATTGACAACAGGGTCTTGCTTCCGCTTGCATTCACGGGAGACTATACAAAGGAAGTCTGGATCAAACCTGA
>JANPJW010000167.1:0-7846 GCA_031425715.1 Chitinophagaceae bacterium
TGCCATCACAATATCAGGATTATTGATCAAGGCCCTGGCCACGGCCACCCGTTGCTGCTCACCGCCGCTTAGTTGATGTGGTTTGTTTTGAAGCCTCTCGCCAAGACCTAGACTTTTTAAAAGTTCAACCGCCCTGGCCTCGGTGTCTTTTCTTTTTGCGCCGGCAATCCAACCCGGTATGCACACATTTTCAAGAGCCGTAAACTCTGGCAGCAAGTGGTGAAACTGGAAGATGAACCCAATATGTGCATTGCGAAATTTTGCCAGGGCTTTGCCGGATAATTTATCTATTCTCTGGCCATTTAACAAAACTTCTCCTTTACCAGCCACATCCAATGTACCCAATATATGCAGGAGCGTACTTTTGCCGGCACCCGATGAGCCCACAATGCTCACTATCTCGCCCTTGGCTATGCTAATATCCACCCCTTTCAATACATGTAACTTATCGTAATACTTCTCAATATTGGTAGCCTTTAACATCAGCCGAAAATAAAACATTTCATCTTACCCATAAAATCACTTTACCGAAGCCTAACAAATACATTGAAAGCGTAAGTTTTATAGCATTTAACAGCCTGCGGTTGTGTTGTTTAAAAAACACTTTTGGTTATTTCGTACTAACGTCTACATTTGCAAAAAATATAAATCTATACACCATGTTTTGGACATTAGAACTGGCATCACACCTGGAAGACGCACCCTGGCCCGCAACAAAAGACGAATTGATTGACTATAGCATACGCAGTGGTGCTCCTATTGAAGTGATTGAAAACCTGCAGGAGCTGGAAGACGAGGGTGACTTGTACGAAGGCCTGGACGATATATGGCCCGATTACCCAAGCCAGGAAGATTTCTTTTTCAACGAAGACGAATATTAAAAAGACCCCTCCGCCCCCTGAAGGGGGAACCAGGAAGTCTATAAGATTTACAAAGCCCTCTAAATATTTAGAGGGCTTTGTATTTTAATTAAATTTTGAATGAAGCTGTTCTAAATTCGCCCTTAGGGGGTAGCCATCTGCTCTATTACGCCCTGCGTTACACCAGTAAATGAAAACCCGCCATCGTGAAACAGGTTTTGCATGGTAACCATCTTTGTAAGATCGCTGAACATCATTACCACATAATTGGCACAATCTGCTGCAGAAGCATTTCCCAAAGGACTCATTTTTTCTGCATAGTTTATAAATCCATCAAAGCCTTTTACACCACTTCCGGCAGTAGTTTTTGTAGGCGATTGAGAAATAGTATTCACCCGCACATGCTTTTTGATACCATAATGGTAACCAAAGCTACGGGCCACACTTTCCAGCAAAGATTTGGCATCGGCCATTTCGTTGTAGTCGGGGAACACTCTTTGCGCAGCAATGTAGGTGAGCGCAACCACGCTGCCCCAATCGTTGATGGCATCTTTTTTCATACAGGTAGCCAGTACCCTGTGCAAACTCATAGAGGAGATATCGAGCGTCTTGGCATTGAAGCCGTAATCAATTTCTGTGTAATGTTTTCCTTTGCGCACATTAAGACTCATGCCTATGGAGTGCAGCACAAAATCGAAGCCGCCGCCAAAATGTTCCATGGCTTTTGTAACCAGGTTATCTACATCTTCGTTGCTACTCACATCGCAAGGAATAACGGGGGCATTAATGAGCGCTGCCAATTTATTTATCTCGCCCATGCGCATGGCTACAGGAGCATTCGTTAATACAATTTCTGCTCCTTCTTCGTGGCACCTGATGGCGGTGATCCAGGCGATTGATTTTTCATCTAAGGCACCGAAGATGATTCCTTTTTTTCCTTTCAATAAATTATTGCTCATATGCTTTTATTATGATTGAGAAACTAATGTAGGTAAAAGTAAATTTTTAGGGGCGAATTAAAAAACTGGAAAATTTAAGTATCAAAAGGTTGATCAAAAAGGATAAAATAAAAATGCCCACAAAGTGCGCCAGGAAGAAAAGGAACAAATGATTTAAAGATTGTTTTGGGTTGATAAACCTGCGAATGAGTTTGTGCATGGCGTAGCCAAAAGCTATAAACAGAACCAGTACGATTAAGATTGAAATTTTTGCCATCTGATATTTTATTGGACTTGTAAATGCGTACCATTATTAATTGCCTACCATCTCCCTTGCATTTTCGAGCGCTGCCGCTGTGGGTTGCTCGCCGCTGAGCATTTGCGCAATGGTTTGTATTCTTTCCTCATCGCTCAGTAGCCTAATGTTGGTTACGATTTTGTCTTTTACCAATTGTTTGTATACAAAATAATGTGCTGAGGCCCTGGCAGCGATTTGCGGTTGGTGGGTAATAGCAATGAGTTGATGGCCTGCAGACAGTTCTTTCATGATAATGCCTACCTGCCTGGCTGCTTCCCCGCTGATACCAGTGTCTATCTCATCAAAAATTAAAGTGGGCAGTTGCAGTTTTTTTGCCACCAGCGATTTTACACTTAGCATCAACCTGCTCAACTCGCCTCCGCTGGCCACTTTATGCAACGGTTCAAAACGATTGCTTTTGTTGGCGTCAAATAGAAAATCGATGTCATCTGCACCATGGGCACTTAATACACCTGGTTCCAATCTCAGCTTCAACTGGGCATTCGGCATGCCAACCTGCGCCAGCAATTTATTAACCTTTTCCGTAAAGGGTTTTACCTGGGCGTTTCTGTTGGTAGTTATTTTTTTGGCAAGTGCAATGCAGGCTTCCTGTAATTGCAAAGTTTGCTGTTCGAGTTTTTCTATGGAGGCAGAGATATTAAAAACGGCATCCAACCTGGTTTCAAGCTCCTGTTGAATGGCTATGAGTTGGGCCGTTTCTTTTACATTGTGTTTCTTTAATAATTTATACCCTGCAGAAAGACGATCGTTTACCAAACTAATTCTTTGTGCATCGTATGTAATGCCGTTGTTGATGCGTAAGAGTTCATCTGCTATATCCTGCAACTCAATGAGGCTGCTATTCATACGTTGATGCAGTTCGCTCATATCCGGGTGATATGCTTCCAGCGCATGCATTTTGTGCTGCAGTGCTTTCAACTGTTGCACCAATGGCTGCTCACTGTCTTGCATTTCAAAATAAATGCTACCCAGCTGTTCCTTTATATTTTCTGCATTGCTCAGTAATATCAATTCTGCATCAAGGTCTTCCAGCTCGTTTTCTTTAAGAGCGAGTTCCTCCAGTTCGTCAAACAAAAACCGATGATAATCCAATTCCTTATTTGCATTAGCCTGCTGGGTTTTCAAATCTTCCAGTTGCTTTTTAGCGGTGGCAAATTCCTGGAACTTTTGCCTGAGTTGTTTTAAAACAGAACCGTTGTCTGCAAGGGCATCTAACACATCTCGCTGAAAATTTTCATTACCCAGTTCCATGGTATCAAACTGCTGGTGAAGGTCCACAAGTAACACGGCCAGTTCTTTTAGCTGCGAAAGATTTACCGGCGTATCGTTTATAAAACTTCTCGACTTTCCATTCACCGCAATCTCCCTGCGCATGATAATTTCATCACCTGCATCCAGTTCATACTTTTCAATAAACGTTTTGATTGCATCATTCTGCCTGATGCTGAAGAAACCTTCTACAATACATTTTTTTTGCTTGTCCTGCAACACCGCACTGTCCGCTCTTTGGCCAAGGATAAGGTTAAGGGCGCCCATCAAAATACTTTTACCAGCACCAGTTTCACCAGTGATAATATTCAGATTTTTTGAAAATGAAATGAGCAAATCGGTTATGATGGCGTAGTTCTGTATGTGCAGTTTCTGAAGCATAATTGTATGGGCAAATTATAGAAACAAGTTGATAATGGAATATTTGATAACGGATAATTTATAATGATATAATTAATAATGCGTCTTAAGGTGAAAGCTACTAAAACCCGCACAGTACCAGCTTAATGGATAATGATATAATTAATTATTTAAAATGATAGTCGCAAAAATTTAGGAAGAATCGGGCTTTATCAATTTTTGATTACTCCGAAATCAACTGCACGGTCTGATGGCCCGTAAATGCCAATGCCTGAACAGAGGCCCAGGCATTATCATCTATCAATTATTTTGTTATCATTTAAGTAAACATTTCCCTCACTTTATCAAAAAATGATTTTTCATTTTTTTCTGGCTTGGGTGCAAAATTCACCGAATCCTGCATGGTTTCGAGCATTTCTTTTTCTTCGTTGTTTACTTGTTGGGGCGTCCAGATATTAACCTGTATCAGTTGGTCACCTTTTTCGTAGCTGTTCACATGAGGAAAACCTTTGCCTTTAAGCCTGAAGATCTTTCCACTTTGGGTACCGGGTGGTATTTTAATTTTTGCCCGGCCATCAATGGTTGGTACTTCTATTTGCGTACCGAATACCGCATCCGGGAAAGAAATATATAAATCAAACGCCACGTTCAACCCGTCCCTGTGCAAGTGCGGATGAGCTTCTTCTTCTATCAAAACAATAAGGTCGCCGGGGCTACCACCTCTTTCTCCTGCATTCCCTTTTCCACTAATGCTTAGCTGCATACCTTCCTGCACGCCTGCGGGTATGTCTATAGAAACAGTTTCTTCGCCATAAACTTTTCCTTCTCCTTTGCAACTACCGCATTTAGCAGTAATGGTAGAGCCTTCACCGTTACAGGTAGGACAAGTTGTGACAGTTTGCATTTGCCCAAGAAAAGTATTTTGCACCCTTCTTACCTGCCCGCTGCCGCTACAGGTACCGCAGGTTTGCACGCTGCCCTTATCTTTTGCACCGCTCCCATCGCAGGTGGTGCACTTAATGTGTTTTTTTACTTTGATGGTTTTGTTAGCACCTTTAGCTATCTCCTCAAAATTCATCTTGAGTTTTACCCTGAGATTGGTTCCCCGGGTACCATGCCCGCGGCTGCCAGCACCACCTCTTCTACCCCCGCCACCAAAGAAGCTACCAAAGGAATCATCTCCAAAAATATCTCCGAACTGGCTAAAGATATCATCCATGTTCATGCCTGCACCTCCATAGCCACCGCCTGAACGGCCCTGTGCAAAGGCATTGTGGCCAAAACGGTCGTATTGGGCTCTCTTGTCAGCGTCATTTAGTATTTCATAAGCTTCTGCTGCCTCTTTAAACTTTTCCTCCGAAGCTTTGTCACCAGGGTTTCTATCCGGGTGAAATTGCATGGCCACCTTTCTATAAGCTTTCTTAATTTCTTCTTGCGAAGAACCTTTGGATACCCCTAGTATTTCGTAAAAATCTCTTTTAGTACTCATTGAACTTTTGCTGTGCTTAAACTGCAAGCATTTTTATGAACGCTTAACCGGCTTGCAGCTAACGGCTTTTGGATTTATTAATTTCTATTTACCTACTACCACTTTTGCAAAGCGTATCAGCTTGCCATTGAGGTAATACCCTTTTTGAACTTCATCTACCACTTTACCTTTAGACTCATCTCCGGCTTCAATCTCTGTAATGGCTTCATGCTTTTCTACATCAAACAATGTATTTACGCTCTCCATAGCAGTGAGACCCTTTTGCTGCAAACTGGCTTTTAATTTATTAAACACAAGTTGGTTACCCTGCTTTATTTGCTCAATATCTTGTGAAACCTGCATCTGCTTCTCGGCCCGGTCGCAATCGTCCAGCACATCGAGCATATCTGTAATTACATCTTTGCCGGCTGTTTGAATGAGGTCAATCCTTTCTTTTGATGTGCGACGTTTGTAGTTGTCAAACTCTGCAAACAGGCGTAAGTATTTGTCCTTTTGTTCCTGCAATTCGGCTGCATATTTTTCTACAATAGCGTCGTTTTCCTCCATTGGATTGCTCAGGTGGTTGTCTCCGGGTATATCTGCATCGGAATTGATATCCATTTCTCCATTTTCAACAGGCTCGGTAGTTTCACCATATTTTTCTTCCATAATTTATAGCTTTAAAATGTTTGCAAATGTACGATTGTCAAACTGTTTGCCAATAGCCTGCCAGCAGTCAAATTGACATTAAAGGATGATGATTGAGGGGAAAAAATTATTTCACAACCTGGAACTTGCCTGTTTGTGAGATGGTGCCGTTTTTATCTCGTACCTGGAAGATGTAAATTCCTCTGTAAAAATCTTCGAGATTGATGCTAACCCGGGAGGGAGCGTTTTTAATATCATAAACCTTTTTCCCCATAAAGTTGTAGACCTGTAGGGAATTAGAAACATTGCCTGCGCTCTTGTTAAACTCGAAAGTAATAACGGCGCTGGCAGGGTTAGGATAGAACTTTATCAGCTTTGCCGTAGCCCCATCTTGCAGGGCTATCTTATTTTGAGCAAGTGAAGTAAAGTTTATTCCAATAAGAAAGATTAATATGTAAAGAAATTTTTTCAACTAAGTAAAAGTAGTAAAATCTTTTTAAGCTGTCCTTAAAATAATTACAAATAATACGCAGTTGATTAACGCCATCCGACGTGCCTGTAGTATGTGGAAGAACCTTCTACGCAGCCAATTCTTCTAATTTTTGGTCAATGGCCTCAAAATCGGGCATGTTACCCGGGTTATCCAATACTTCTACATATTGCAGGAGACCTTCTTTATCAATGATAAAAGCAGCCCTTTTACTTACTCCAAGCATCTTCATATCAGTAAAAGATTCGTGCAATGCTTCGTAAGTGGTGGAAACTTCTTTATTGAAATCACTCAACAGTGAAAAGTTGTATTGCTGTTCTTCTTTGAATTTGGCAAGGGTAAACACTGAATCTACGGAAATGCTCAAAACCTCTACAGCATCGTTTTGGTATTTGGTGATTCCATCTCTCACAGAACAAAGTTCTTTTGTGCACACACCTGTAAATGCAACAGGAAAAAACAACAGTAAAACATTTTTTTTGCCTGCAAAATCTTGCAGATTCACTTGCTCTTTTTCAGAATTATAAAGACTGAATGTGGGTGCCTTTTGTCCTATGCTTAATGCCATCGTAAAATTTTTATTTTCTTTTTATGGAAACAAAAGTAACTGGGTTTAGTTCACAATTGCCAAAATAAAAAAGACCCCACCAAAAGGCAGGGTCTTGTAATCCAAACAATCCATAAAAACAAACTTTCCTACTACAGGATAAATTCTCTGAATCGTTTAAATAAGCTTTGACCAGCGTTAAAAATTGAAGCCAATTGCAACTGCAGGCCTTTCAATTACTTAATACGGTCGTCCGGAAAAAGGATGGTGATGGGTAATAAGTGGGTCATTTATGGGTGGTTTTAGAAATAAGCTGTTGTTACGGATACAATAACGCAGAAAGAAAGATAGTAGTATGCAAACTTGCTTTTAGGAGCTTGTAAGTTATCCACAAAAAACACATCATTAATATGCCTTATAAACGCAGCATATGCAGTACCACAGGCGCTGTGCTGCCCCATGGCGCCAGTTCCATGGTAGGCAAATCTTTTTTTGTGAAGCGCCATTCCCTGTTCAAAAAATTGAAAGAGGCAGGCACGTTGGGCTGATCTATCTGGATGGTGAGTTTTCCAAAATCTTCATTGCACTTCCAGGTGCCGGTGTAGGTGACACCAGCTTTGATAGCCGTCATGGGGCCATCGTAATAGGTATTTTTTAATAATTTAAAAATCCAACCGTTGAAACGGGCTGTACTGTCGGCGCCATTGTCTGTTGCAAGGGATACCTTGAAATCCCGGTTCAAAACATTGGTTTCAAAATATTGCTTATACAGATCTTCCTTGGCCGCATCTCCGATTTTTTTGCAGCCCTGAAGTGCCAGCATAGTGATGGCCATGCATAGCGAAATAAAAAATCGCCACTTGTAGATGAAGTTTAAAAAATTAGAATGTTTCATAGATGCCCTGGTATTTTTTGCTGGCATACTCCATAAAAAAGCTACTCTTCAG
>JANPJW010000168.1:0-5073 GCA_031425715.1 Chitinophagaceae bacterium
GCAGTTGATCATTCGTGGTGGTGCTGGTATCTTCACCGGCAGATTCCCTTTTGTGTGGTTTACCAACCAGCCATCCAACAGTGGCACTTCAGTGGTTCCATTTGAAGCACCCTCTAATACATTGGGTAACTATTTGTTCAACCCGGATCCTTTTGCATATGTGAGTTCTATCCCAAGCGTACCGGGCACTCCACCATTGCCAAGTTCGTTGGCTATAGTAGACCCTAATTTTAAAATGCCGCAGGTAGCAAGGATCAGTGCTGCAGTAGATCAAAAATTAAGCAAAACATGGACACTAACTATAGAAGGTATTTACAACAAAGACATCAACGCCTTATTACAGTATAATGCCAATCAAAGGCAACCAGTAGGTATTACTGCTGGGGCCGATGTAAGACCTTTATTCGGAAACAGCAATGCCACCAGGAGAATCAACAGTGGAATTGCCGAAGCGATGGTACTAACTAATACAAGCAAAGGTGGTGCAGGTATCATAACTGCCCAACTTTCTAAACGATTCAGCAAAAACTGGGATTTCTCAGTTGCCTATACGCACACAGAATCATTTGATGTAAGTGGTAACCCTGGTTCTCAGGCAGCAAGTGCCTGGAGCCTTGTACAGAGTGTACGTGGTAACAACAATCTCGATCTTACCTACAGCGATTTTGGTACACCCAATCGTGTAGTAGCCTATGGTTCTTACAAGATTAATTACGCCAAGATCCTGTCTACAACATTTTCTCTGGTATATACAGGGTTTGAGCAAGGCCGTGGAAGCTACCGTTATTCTAACGATTACAACCAGGATGGTCTGGGTACAAATGACCTGATCTATATTCCTAAAAATGCAAGCGAGATTACTTTTGCAACCAATGGCGCATTTACGCCACAACAGCAGAGCGATGCTTTCTTTGCTTACGTTGCTCAGGATAAATACCTGAGCAAACGCCAGGGCCAGGTTTCAGAAAGAAACGGGGTTAAGCTTCCATGGTTCAACAACCTTGATTTGAGAATTTTGCAAGATATTCTTCCACTACAAGGTAAAAGAAATTACGGCTTGCAGTTTAGTATGGAAATTGAAAACTTTACTAATCTAATCAGTAACGATTGGGGTGTTACGCAAAGATCCACTTATAACAATGGAGCTATTTTAGCTGTAGCCACTGCACCAACTGCTACATCACCTGCTACTTACAGAATGAACCTTGTAAACGGCCAATTGCCAACAAGGTCGTTTGAAAGCAATATCACAGCAGCCAATACCTGGAGGATGAACCTTGGTCTTCGTTTGAATTTCTAAATTAAAGCACTAAGCATAACTAAAAAAGCTATCCAAATGGATAGCTTTTTTAGTATAATGAATTTCTTCTGTTGCTCTATTGACTATTGCCATTGGTACCCCATCCCCATTTTAAAAATGCAGGAAAAGATCTTGCCCAGGTAGGTACGTCGTGGCGGCCATCCTGCAATTCCAAATAGTAAATGTCCCGGGTTTTATCGTACCCCTTTTTTACGAGTTCTTCAATCAGGCCCAGTGTATCGTCAATGGCATCAATAATTCCGTTGTTGTTTCTGTCTGCGGTTTCATCCTGGGTACCTACTTCAAAAAAGAATTTGAGCCAATCTGCATAATGCCCCTCCTGCACCTGGCGGTGCATAATACGATTTACATGCTCATCAAAATCCTTATCATCCTGGTCTTTATCCCGCCACCAAAAAGAACCGCTGAAAACACCCACCCGGTTAAACTCGTGTGGATAGTTCCATACAATGTCCAGGGCAGATAACCCGCCGAGTGAAAAGCCTGCAAATGTTTTTTCTGTAAACGAATTAATCTTGTAGGTCGCTTTTAAAAATGGCAGCAATTCTTGTAGTACGAATTTTGTATAATTAAATGCCTTGGCTCCCCTGCCCTTGTAATCTAAGATGCGGGCAGTACCATATTCGTTTTTCCTGTCTTCGGAGCAATGAAGCCCTACGCAAAAAATGGGAGTTATAAGGTCTACAGCCAACAGGTCGTCCAGTATATTTTCAAACTTCATCTTCACCAGGTCTTGCCCATCGTTTACCAGCAAAAGATTCACTTCCTGTGTGGCTAAGCCCGGGGCCGGCAGATAGCAGTCTACAATTACCGTACGTTTCAAATGTTTAGATACAAAAAGGTGTTGCTCTACTTTAATCAAAGATATTTTTTCAGCGGACATAAGCGCCAAAATTAAGCAAACGCCTGCACACAATCCACATGGCTCACACCCAAAACATAATTTGTTTTATTGACTGCTTAAAAATATATTTGAGTACATTTATTTCACTCCATCTACTCATATTTCAAAACAATTATACTATGAAAAAAATAGGCGTATTACACGGAAAGGAAAGGAGTTTTCCCGATGCTTTGATAGCCAGGGTAAACAGCAAAAATGTAGAGGGGATTACAGCCGAGCCCGTTAAAATAGACAAAGTAATGCAGGGTGAAGCCACCGATTACGCTGTTATTTTTGACCGCATATCGCAGGATGTACCCTTTTATCGTGCCTATTTAAAAAATGCAGCGTTGTGCGGTACGGCTGTTATAAATAATCCATTTTGGTGGAGTGCCGATGAGAAATTCTTTAACAACTGCCTTGCAACCAAAATAGGCGTGCCGGTTCCTAAAACCGTTATACTGCCATCCAGGGATTTGCCTACAGACACCACCGCAGAATCTTTTAGCAACCTTGCTTACCCCCTGGACTGGGATGGCATTACAAAATACATTGGCTTTCCGGCATACATGAAACCACATGCGGGCGGCGGTTGGAAGAGTGTTTACCAACTCAACAACCTGGATGAATTTTTTGAGAAACATGCGGAAACCGAACAACTGGTAATGATGCTGCAGGAAGAGATAAAGTTTGACGAATACTACAGATGTTACTGCATTGGTGGCAAACATGTGCGCATTATGCCTTACGAACCCCGTAACCCCCCACACCTGCGTTATGTAGCAGACTTTTCTCCTTCTGCCGAACGGCACAAAGAGATGGAAGATATTGTATTGAGAATATGCCAGTACCTGGGCTACGATTTCAATACGGTAGAACTTGCCCTGAGAGATGGCGTGCCGTATGCTATAGATTTCTGCAACCCTGCACCCGATGCAGAAGTGAGCAGTGTGGGCCAGGAAAATTTTGACTGGGTGGTAGAAACCTCTGCCAACTATGCCATAGAAAGAGCACAGAATCATGTGGAAGGTGCGGATAACCTCACCTGGGGAGAATACATAAAGAGAAGTAGCCTTCATCAAAAACTCTATTAATGGATAATTAGTTAATGGAGAATTGATAATGGAGAACTGTTACGATACAGCATTGTATACTAATTATAAAAAGACAAATTGTTATTTGTTCCATTATCAATTATCAACTATTCCACTATTAACTATCAACCATTCCACTATCAATTATAATTAGATCATATGGGACCAGTAGACTATAAGAAATTCACGGTTGGTGTTGAGGAAGAATATATGGTAATAGACCCTGTGACAAGGGAACTCAAGAGCCACGAACAAAGAATTGTAGAAGAAGGCCATAAAATTTTAAAGGAAAAGGTAAAGGCCGAAATGCACCAGGCAGTGGTGGAAGTAGGTACAGATATTTGTGCAGATGTGGATGAGGCTTTTGTGGACGTATCTACGCTGCGTAAGACTATCAGCGCCATTGCGGGCGATCTTGGTCTTTGGATTGGAGCAAGTGGCACACACCCTTTCAGCCACTGGGAACGGCAACTAATTACAGAACACATTCGCTACAACGAAATTGTAAACGAACTACAGGAGGCAGCCCGCAGCAATCTTATTTTTGGCTTACACGTGCACGTGGGGATGGAGACCCGGGAAATGGCCATTCACATTGCCAACAGTGCCCGATACTTTCTGCCGCATATTTTTGCCCTAAGCACCAACTCCCCTTTTTGGGAGGGCCGGGTTACAGGTTACAAATCTTTTCGTACCAAAGTATTTGATAAATTTCCCCGCACGGGCATACCCGATTGTTATGAAAGTATAGAGGATTATGACAATTACATAAAGCTTCTTGTAAAAACGAACTGCATAGACAATGGTAAAAAGATATGGTGGGATTTGAGGGTGCATCCTTTTTTTAATACGGTAGAATTTCGCATATGTGATATCCCAATGACGGTGAAGGAAACCATTGCCATTACTGCTCTCTTCCAGGCCATCTGCGCCAAATTGTATAAACTGCGCCGCCAAAACTTAAATTTCATGATGTATAGCCGTGCACTGCTAAATGAAAATAAATGGCGGGCCAGCCGCTACGGCATTGATGGCTCTATGATAGATTTTGGTAAAGAAACTGAAGTAAACACCCGGGTACTTATTTACGAACTGCTGGACTT
Organism: Chitinophagaceae bacterium; assembly: GCA_031425715.1. Classification (GTDB taxonomy): domain Bacteria; phylum Bacteroidota; class Bacteroidia; order Chitinophagales; family Chitinophagaceae; genus Ferruginibacter. The sequence continues at coordinate 4,402 of JANPJW010000168.1, forward strand.
TGTAGACGATGTAGTGCCTCACCTGGGAAGCCAGCATGCCATCGGCCATGTGCACAAAATGCTGGAAGAAGGCACCGGTGCCGATAGACAAATAAAAGTATTTGAAGAAACTAAAAGCCTCGAAAATGTGGTTGATTATATTCACTCACAATTTTTATCGGGGTTGTAGTTTGTGGTAAAGGGGGAATGTCCTATATTTGCCGTCCAATAAAAATTGGCTGCGTAGCTCAACTGAATAGAGCATCCCGACCGCAGGTCGGGAAGGTTTTAGGAAATGAGTTACGATTGAAAAATATAAATTGGCTGCGTAGCTCAACTGAATAGAGCATCTCACTACGGATGAGAAGGTTTTAGGTTTGAATCCTAACGCGGTCACTACTACCACAAGAGATTATCCAAAAGATAATCTCTTTTTTATTTTCGAATGTTTATTACTTACATACTTTATACTGCACAACTAGATAAATTCTACATTGGTCACACAGGCAAAAACGCTGCGGTGAGACTAAGCGAACATTTGTCGGATCACAAAGGATTCACTGCAAAGGCGAAAGATTGGTGTATTGTTTATACAGAACAGTTTGCAACCAAAGCCGAGGCTTTCAAAAGAGAAAGACAACTTAAAGGATGGAAAAGTAATATTCGCATCAGGCAATTAATTCAGCGTAGCTC
>JANPJW010000169.1:0-9321 GCA_031425715.1 Chitinophagaceae bacterium
AACCATGTGCAGATCGTTTATTATACATTGCTCATTGCATTGTCTATAGCAATCGCTTATGCGGTAAAAGCTTTTAAAGAAAAAGAAAGCCTCCACCTCGTAAAATCTGGCGGACTTGCTATTATTGCAGGACTTATAGGCCTTGCAGCAGCAGCCATTACTTTAATGCCAACTGCAGAGTACGCCAAAGAAACCATGCGTGGTGGCCGGTCGGAGCTTACAGATTCTACCAACCTTGGCAACAAAACAAAGGGCGGACTGGATAAGGATTATGCTTTTAACTGGAGCTACGGTATTGACGAAACCCTCACACTCCTCGTGCCCGGCGTTTATGGTGGCAGCAGCGGCGGCGAGCTTACCGAAAAATCTGCGGTAGCCAATACACTGCTAGAGCAAGGCGTTTCCGAAGAAAATGCTGCACAAATAGCAAGGCAATTGCCTACCTACTGGGGAGCACAGCCCAATACTTCCGGCCCGGTTTACCTGGGCGCAATCATTTGCTTTTTATTTATACTTGGCCTTGTCTATTTAGATACCTGGCACAAATGGTGGATCGTTGCCGTTACCGTTTTTGCCATCATACTGGCATGGGGTAGCAACTTTAAAGCATTCAACTATTTTCTTTTCGATTACATGCCGGTGTACAATAAATTTCGGGCACCCACCATGGCGCTGGTTATTCCGCAACTTACGGCGGCGGTAATGGCAGGGCTGGTTTTGCAAAAATTCTTTTTTGGAGGCGATGCAAAAGAACTCTTGTTCAAAAAATTAAAACTATCTGTCTACATCACAGCAGCTGTGTTGGCACTTACAACGCTTTTGTATTTTAGTTTCAACTACAGTAGTAAGAATGATTCCCGCATCAAAGAAAACTTTACCAACAACATGTTGCAGGGGCAGGCGGCACCCAGCCCAAAGGTACAGGCACAAGCAAACGAGTTTGGGCAATCTATTGTGCGGGCCTTGGCAGAAGATAGAAAAGGCATGTTTGGCAGCGATTTACTCCGCAGCATCTTGCTGATAGCCGCTGCCATTGTGGTGTTGGGCTTGTTTGCAAAAAGTAAAATGAAGGCCAATGTTGCCGTAGCCCTGTTGATAGCACTCACGCTGATTGATCTCTTGCCCGTGGGCAAAAGGTATCTGAACGAAACAAATTTTGTAGAGGCCGGCAATATTGAAGAAGAGTTTGCACCCACCAATGCAGACAAAATGATTTTGCAGGATCCCGATCATAAAAATTTCAGGATATACAATGCAGATGACCCTTACAACAATGCAAAGCCTTCTTACCATCACAATTCTGTTGGCGGATACAACCCGGCCAAACTGGCTATTTACCAGGACCTGATAGAGCGCCAGCTCAGCAAAGGCAACATGCGCATTTTTGATATGTTGAATACAAAATATTTTGTAGTGCAGGATCCGCAAACAGGTACGCCTGCGGCGCAACAGAACCCTGGCGCTATGGGCAACTGCTGGCTGGTGAAGGCAGTGCAGTTTGTAAACAATGCAGATGAAGAAATGAATGCGCTGGATAATTTTAACCCAAGAGACACCGCCATCATTGATAAACGCTACCAGGCCAAGGTAAAAGGCATGCCGCAGTTTGATTCTGCAGCCACCCTCACACTAGTAGAAAACATCAATGATACCGTGCGGTATGCCTACAATGCTGCCACGCCGCAGTTTGCAGTGTTTAGCGAAATATATTACGACAAAGGATGGAATGCTTATGTAGACGGCAACAAAACAGATTATGTGAGGGTGAACTACGTTTTGCGTGGAATGAGTTTGCCTGCAGGCAAACATAATATTGAGTTCCGCTTTGAACCGGAGTCTTACAAAAGAGGCAACACCATTGCACTATGGGCAACCATACTAGGCTTGCTTGCCTTACTGGCCGCACTGGCAATGAACATCAAAAAGAAAAAAATAGTTTAAGAAAAACTCATGGTAATTGGCAATGGAATGATTGCGAAACGTTTTAGCAGCTATGCACAAAATGAGGACATCCTTGTTTTTGCATCTGGCGTTTCTAATTCATCCAGCATGGAAGAGGTAGATTATAAAAGGGAAGAAGCGCTGTTGAGCCAATGCACCCAGGGGCACGCTGGCAAAACCTTGGTATACTTTAGTACCTGCAGTATTTATGACCCTTCGTTGCAGCAATCTGTTTATGTGAAGCATAAACTAAAGATGGAGCAAGTCATACAAGGTAGTGCCTCCTCTTACATTATTTTCAGGGTGAGCAACCCTGTGGGCTTTACTGATAACAGGCATACGGTATTGAACTTTTTCGCTACGCACATAAAGGAGCAGGAGCATTTTACCGTGTGGCAATATGCCAGCCGCAACCTCATTGACATGGAGGATGTTTTTAAGCTTTGCGATTACATCATTCAAAACGGCGAACTAAGGAACAGCATCGTAAACATTGCCAATCCCGTAAACTACCCGGTTACCTTAATCATCCAGGCCATAGAAAACCATTTCTCCGTCAGAGGACATTATAGCCTGGCAGAAAAAGGGAATAGCCCACTGGTAGACACAACGGTTATACAGCCATTGTTTAAACTGCTACACATCCAATTTAACAATGACTACCTTAAAGCATTGCTGCAAAAATATTTTCCGCTATCATGACCTACAAGGCTGCCATTAGAAAATTACAACTGGAAAACATTGGCGTGGCTCCATTTGTTTGGTTAGGGAAAATCGCTGGCAGCCTGTTCCCGCTAAAAACAAAACACAAAGCCTTTCTATTTTTTCCCAATGCAGATATTGGTGGTGCACCCAGGGTAAACCTGGATATTACCGAATTGATTAAAGCAGATAATCCACTCATCATTTTTTCTAAAAAAGCCCATAACAATTTGTACCGGGAGCGTTATGAAAAAACGGGTGTCAAAATCATTGACCTTCACAGGTACATAGACAACAAGTTGTTTCACTTCATCAATTTTTTTTTTCGTGGTTTGTTAGCCGCCTGGATCAACCAGCAGGATAAGCCGGTTGTGTTTGGTGGCGAAAGTATTTTTTTCTACAAAGTAATCCCTCATATACGCAAAGACATTCGCTGTGTAGAGCTAACGCATGTAGACGTTTGGATTCCCTACACGATTAGTTTCATTGACAGGATTGATGCACGGGTTTTTAGCACCCGCAAGGGTATGCAAAAAGTAGCTGAACAATACCAACAAAATAAGCTTGATGAACATTATACAGAGCGTCTGTTTTTTGTAGACAATGCCGTGGACATGCCAGCTGTAAAGCCAACCTCAAATGAAAGGATAGAAGTTTTTTTTATCGGCCGTGGTTCAACGCAAAAAAGAATTCACCTCGTTGCTGCCATTGCTACCAGCCTGCACGAACAACAGCTTCCCGTGCATTTTAATTTTGTGGGCGATGTAGACAAAATGATCGATCCCTCCAGCCTTCCATTTTGCACTTTTTACGGTACAGTAAAAGAAGAGGCTGCCATGCAGGAAATTTATCAAAAGGCCGATGTGCTTTTACTCACTTCTGCATTTGAAGGTTTACCGGTAGTGGTAATGCAAATGATGGCCTATGGCAAAGTGGTAGTAAGCACCGCTGTAAGTGGCATACCAGATTATATTTTTCACCGGCAAAATGGATTACTGCTTAGCGCCGAAGATGAAGCGGATATCATCCGGCAAGGCACTGACGAACTTTTGTGGCTGCTCGCAGAACCTCATCAAAGAGCGCTACTGGGTGCTGCTGCCATGAAGGATGCCATGCGACTTTTTAGCAGGGAGGCATTTAATCAACATTACAGAAAGCTACTTTGTCTTTAAATTATCCCTTCAAAAAGCAGCTTATATTATAATAATAAATGCTTTTTATCAATCGTTCATCTACCCTATCTTTGCGCCACTATTTTATCAATTTCAATTAAAAATATGTCAGTATTAGTCAACAAAGATTCCAGAATAATTGTGCAGGGATTTACCGGTACCGAAGGTACTTTTCATGCCACACAAATGATAGAATACGGCACCAACGTCGTGGGTGGTGTTACACCCGGTAAAGGCGGCAGTTCCCATTTAGACAAGCCAGTCTTTAACACGGTGAGCGATGCCGTAAAGGAAACTGGTGCTAATGTAAGTATCATCTTTGTTCCACCGGCGTTTGCAGCAGATGCCATACTGGAAGCAGCAGAGGCTTCGGTAGCATTGGTAATTTGTATTACTGAAGGAATTCCTGTGGCCGATATGGTGAAAGTAAAAAGTTATTTAAAAAGCAGCCACACAAGACTGATAGGTCCCAACTGCCCCGGTGTAATTACGGCAGATGAGTGCAAAGTAGGTATCATGCCGGGTTTCATTTTTAAGAAAGGCCGCATAGGCATCGTTTCCAAATCTGGTACGCTTACGTATGAAGCTGCAGACCAGGTGGCAAAAGCTGGCCTTGGTATTTCTACAGCTATAGGCATTGGTGGCGATCCAATCATTGGTACAACCACCAAAGAAGCGGTTGAATTATTTATGAATGACGATGAAACGGATGCGATTGTAATGATCGGCGAAATTGGTGGTGGGATGGAAGCAGAAGCTGCAGAATATATTAAAAGTACCGGCAACAAAAAACCTGTGGTTGGTTTTATTGCCGGGCAAACAGCTCCTCCCGGCCGCCGCATGGGCCACGCAGGTGCTATTGTTGGTGGCGAAGACGATACTGCAGAAGCTAAGATGAAGATCATGGCTGCTTGCGGTATTCACGTGGTGGCAAGCCCTGCAGATATTGGTAAAACGATGGCGGAAGTAATGAATAAGTAAGATTGATTCGATAAATATTTAAAATCCCTGGCAGTAGCCGGGGATTTTTTTGAGTTCTCTTCAACCGCTGTCGGGGTTTGCAACCGCCGACAGGGTTGCGCACAAAAAAAGGCGGAGCCCACGCTCCCACCTTTTCAAAGTATAGCCACTAAAAAAAACTCATCTGTTTTGCTGAATAAATCTCATCAGCTCATTTTTGCTGCTGTTGTAATTAAGTCCATCAGCAACTACGTAGTAATTGCCGGGGTCGGTTGTGAAACGATAGTAGTATTTTGCCATTTCTAGTTTGCTATTCTCAAAAGCGAACAGGCTTAACAAATCCTTCACCTGGTAGCTGCTCAGGTAATTGCGGGCAACCGCTGCTTTTGCAATATTCATCCGGGCATCATCAAAAGACTCCCTGCTCAGCGATTGTTTTAATTGCATAAAAGAGCGGTCATTCATTGGCTGCCTGTTCCAGTCATTTTGGTTGTAATAACCGTCTTCGTCATCATCATAGTAGCTGCGCCCAATGGCACGCTCATCTATGAATGCTTTGCCAAAACGGTTGATGGTAACATCTACATGGTACCCTTCCCTTATGGTAAGAGTACCATTGTACAACAATTGCATATTTCGCTCATTGTTTCCCTGCCAGCCACGGCCGTTATTTCTTTGCTGGTACACTTTTATGTTTCGGGTACCGGGGCGCTGATCGTTGATGATAATCTCAGCGTCATTTTTATTTAGCTGGAAAAATCTTCCGTCAATCTGCACCCTCAACAAATTTTGGTTGTTGCTGCTGATGGTTAATTTGTTTTGATAAGCATACCCTGCGGATGCTCCTAAAATGATCATGGAAATTAAAAGGGTAAATGTCTTTTTCATAACATATTTTTTAGAGGTGAGCAAAACCCTCAAGGGCCTTTATAATGGATAGGATGCTACAATAGCTGAGAAGTAAAACGGCACCTACACAATTAAACGTTAAAGAAATAGACAGCAGTAATTTGTGTAAACAATCCCGTGCATTCATCTTAGGCATACCTGTTGCAAACAAGGCAGGTATCTTTGTATCTTGAATTATTAAAACCCTTTACATGAACTATCTTAAAATAGCAGCCATATTCCTTCTTGTCACCCTTCATTTTTTACAAGTGCAGGCACAACCTTCTAACGACTACAAAACAGAGTGGGCCAAAATAGAACAACTGGAAAAAAAAGGGCTCACACAGGATGCGCTGAAAGAAGTAGCAAAAATTTTTGATGCAGCCAGTAAGGCTGGCAACCATGCTCAAACAATTAAGGCAGCCATGTACCAAATGAAGTACCGTAACATGGTGGAAGAAGACAACCGGGAGAACAATATATTTTACCTGGACACACTGATTGCTCGTGCTAAAGTGCCTGCCCGAAACATCCTGCAAAGCATGCAGGCAGAACTTTTTCAAAGCTATCTGCAGCAGAACCGTTACAAACTATACGATCGTACGCAGCTTACTCCGGAGGTAAGCAACGACATCAATACCTGGAGCCTGGCAAAATTAAATACCAGCATAGCGGCGCTGTACAAAACTTCGCTTCAAAATGAATCAGTACTAAAGACCACGCCACTCAATGGCCTGGATGCTATTATTACCAAGGGAGTGAATAGCCGCCATCTGCGCCCAACCCTGTACGATTTTTTATCACATAGGGCGCTTGACTATTTCATGAGCGAAGAAAATGATGTAACCCAGCCCTCGTACCGCTTTATCATCAACGATGAAAAAGCTTTTGCGCCGATAGCCAGCTTTATTCAAACAAAATTTACCAGCAGGGACAGTAGCTCTCTGTATTACAATGCCATCTTGCTCTTGCAAAATCTACTGCGTTTTCACAATGGCGATGCAAACAAAGAAGCCTTGTTGGATGCGGATCTAAAAAGACTGGCATTTGTGAACGAGCATGGCGTTTTTAATGATAAGAGCAACTTGTACGAAGCATCGTTGCTGAGTATAGAAAAGACCTACGCCGGTAACCCAGGTGTTGCACAAGCTGTGTTTTTACGGGCGCAGGAATATGTGCAGCGTGGCGGCAGCTATCAGCCTGGTACCAATAAGAGCAATCAATTTGACCTTAAAAAAGCGAAGGAATTGTGTGAGTTGGCCATAAAGCAATATCCCAAATCGCAGGGAGCCTTGGCCTGCCAGAACCTACTTAACCAAATTACACAGCCGTATCTGAATCTTGAAACTGAAAAAGTGAATGTGCCCGGCGAAGCATTCCGCACACTGGTGAGATATAAGAACAGCCCGGTGATTTACCTACGGGTAATTAAAACAAGCAGGGAGGAACTGCAAAAAATGGAAGCTGCAGGTTATGATAACAACTGGGGCGAAATCTTAAAACTAAAGAGTATCAAAAGTTGGTCTGTAAAATTGCCCGACCTACAAGATTACCAACAACATTCAGCAGAAATAAAAATAGATGCACTGCCCATGGGCACCTATATCATTCTCGCAAGCCTGAAGGCTGACTTCGGGATGGGCAACAATATTATTACCAGGCAAACAACTTATCTAAGCAACATCAGCTACTTGCTCAACCAGAAAAAAGAGCTGTATGTGTTACACAGAAATACAGGCCAACCGCTTGCCAATGCAACCGTGCAGCTATGGGAGCAGCAATACGACTATACAGCCAGAACTAATAAAGTAATTAAAAAAGAAAAATATGCGACCGGTAAAAACGGAGACTTAAAGCTGAGTGTGCCCACAGACAGGCAGCAACAATATTTACAAATAATCTACAACAAGGATACCCTATTTACCAATGACCCTTATTACAGTTATTCCTATGACAGTTACCGCAGACCATCACAAAAGCGTAGTTTTCTGTTTATGGACAGGGCCATTTACCGCCCCGGACAAACCGTTTTCTTTAAAGGTATTGTGGTAGATACAGACACATCTGGAAGAAAAAGTACGGTGGCAACAAACTACTCTACCAACATAGAGCTCTACGACGCCAACTATCAAAAAATAGCAACAGTGGCGGTGAAGACGAATGCCTACGGGTCTTTTAACGGAAGTTTTCAATTGCCTGCCGGCAGCCTGAATGGCCAGTTTTTTATACAAGACTCTGTAAATAAATCTCAACAATATTTTAGCGTAGAAGAATACAAACGGCCTAAGTTCATCACCGAAGTAAAAAAGCCTGAAGGTACCTATCGCCTGAACGAAATGGTAACAGTTACCGGAAATGCAAAAGCATATGCAGGCAACAATATTGACGCTGCTAAAGTTAGCTACCGGGTAGTGCGCAGGGTGCAGTATCCTATCTGGTGGGGCTGGAGCGGCTCAGGAAAAATATGGCCTCCCTATGGCAGAGGCACCGCCATGGAAATTACCAATGGCGAGACGCTGACGGATGCCGACGGAAATTTTAAAATAAGTTTCAAAGCCATACCAGATGAAACCGTTGACAAAAAAGACCAGCCCATATTTTATTATGAAATAACTGCCGATGTAACAGACATTAATGGTGAAACGAGGAGCGGCGAAACAACTGTGGCCGTGGCATACCAGGCATTACAATTGAATATTTCCATAGCCGATAAAGTTCCTGCAGACAGCCTGAAAAACATGTTGATCAGCAGTACAAACATGAATGGCATTTTTGAGAAAGCAACGGTGAATTTTAGCATGTACAAACTGCAACAGCCGGGTCGCATGTTTCGCAAACGCTATTGGGAAATGCCGGACCAGTTTGTAATGACTAAAGCAGAATACACCGTTGCCTTTCCGCATGATGCCTATGCAGATGAAGACCAGCCAAATAAATGGGCGCTGGGGGAAATGTTATTGGTTGGTAACTAAACAAAAATTATCATTGGTCAATGGTCAATGGTCAATAGAAAACAAAGCGCCGGTTGGTATAAGATTCTTGTAACTACCAAAGACAAATATGGCGAAGAAGTGAAGGCTGAAAAAATAATTTACCTCATGGATGAGCAAGCACCAGCGGCTGAAGAACCAGTTGTACTGTTGCTGAAAAATAAATCGGCCGAGCCAGGCCAAAGCATTGGCTACAGCGTCAACACTGGCTTTAAAAATATCTGGCTGATACAAAACTTAAGCCGTAGCAGCCAGGAGCGAACAACCTCTTACGAAAGCATCGGTACAGGCAAGCCTTACCGCAATAATATTTATGTTAAAGAAGATGATCGTGGCGGCATACAGTTGAACTATGCCTTCGTGCAATACAACCGTTTTTATGAAGGTGGAGAATCGCTGGATGTGCCCTGGAGCAACAAAGAACTACAGATCAGCTACGAAACCTTCCGGGATAAAATATTACCGGGAAGTGAAGAAAAATGGAGTGTGAAGATTAAAGGAAGTAAGGGAGAAAAAATTGCGGCAGAATTACTGGTGAACATGTACGACGCATCGTTGGACCAATTCAAACCTCATGCATGGAGCAATCTCTCCAGCCTTTGGCCCGTAAACGTTGAACGGATTGACTGGGTGAAAGATAATTTTACCAGCGTACAATCTGTAAACAG
>JANPJW010000170.1:0-36386 GCA_031425715.1 Chitinophagaceae bacterium
TGTCGGTTTCATTAAAGGGAATGAAGAGTTCCTGGAAGCGACCGCTAAAGTTAAACTGGTGACTGCTCTCCAGCTTTTTTGGATGCAACAAGATTGTTTCCTGCAGGTAATACAAGGCTATGCCTATTCCGCAGTAAACAAGGATAAAAAGTTTAAGCCATCTTAGCCAGGGCCTTTTATTTTGAAAAGAGCGGTGAGTATTTTCTGTAGAACTGTTCATGATGTTTTCTAGCAAATGCGGGTAGCAATTTAGTATTGCAAAATATCCCTGATAAAATTGTGGTATTCGTTAAAGGTAGGAAGGTTATTGTGCCCACCACCATGTATGCGGATAAGGGTGATTTTGCGGGGGTTTAAAGCTTGCAATTTTTCGCTGTTGCTGATGGGTAAGAGCCAGTCTTTGGTACCGTGAATAATGTACGTGTGGCAGTTTACATGTTTAATCCATTTGTCTGTTCTTAAATGGAAGCGCAACAAAAAACGGATGGGTAGTATGGGAAAAAATCTTTCTATGGCCTTGGTAAAACTAAAATAAGGAGCGTCTAAAATAAGGTAGCGTGGTTTGTTGTCGCTGGCTATTTTAGCGGCAAAGCCGCTGCCTAAACTTCTGCCATAAACAATAATGTGATGTTCTGTGTATTGCACCGCCAGGGTATCGTATACAAACTGCATATCCTTGAGCATATCTCTTTCGCTGCGCTTACCGGTACTCTTACCAAACCCCCGATAATCTACCAACACTACATCATATTTGTAACGCCAGAAATCTTTCGCATATTTAGCCCAGCCTTTAATGCTGCGGCTATTACCGTGAAAATACAATACAAGGCCCAGTGGTTTATCTACCGTAAAATGCAGCCCATTGATGCTTACGCCTTGCTCCACCTCAAAGAAGAGTTCTTTAAACGGTACATCGTATTTGTATTGGAAACTTGCGTGCAGCTTCTCTGGTTTAAAAATAAAATATTCCTGCACGAAATAAATGATAGCACCCAATGCCACATACCCGATGATGATATAAACAATGGTATTGTTCAATTTAGTTGATAAAATTTATTGAATATAAACATTCTTAAGCAGGCTGGCAAAGTAGCACAGCTACAGTTATCAATAGCTGTATGTTGTGGGGGAAATCCGCAAACAATTTAAAGTAGGGTTACCGCAAAAGATTCATCACTCACCCGGTGCATCCCCATCATTCAAACCTTTTTGGATGGCTTTGTTGGCATCCCTTTCAGTTTTGGCATCGGGTTTCACTTTTGGTTGATCTTGCTTTTCCTCCGGCTCATAGCTAAGCTTTATGTACATAGGAAAATGATCACTGTCTACTTTTGTAGCCCGGCTCATTTTTAGTAACTTAAAGTGTGAGCTGTGAAAAATATGATCCAGCGGCCATCTGAAAATGGGAATTTTTGCATGAAAGGTATTGTAAAAACCCCTGCCCCTTCGTGGGTCTAAAAAGCCGGTCACCTCCTGGAAAAGTGCTGTTGTTTTTGACCAGGCCACATCATTAAAATCACCCGTAACTATAACGGCACCCTTTTGCTTACGGGCTTCTTTGGCAACCATTATTATTTCGGCATCTCTTTCCCGGCTGTCCGATGACTCTGTAGGTACCGGTGGGCGTGGATGCAGCACGAACATGGTTATCCATTCACGGCTTCTCAATTGTACACTTGTTTTCACAGAGGGAATATCTTTCTCCAGCAGAAAACGTATTTCCGTGCCTTGCAGGGGCAGCTTACTATACACATGCATACCGTACGTATTACTCTGGGGGATAGGTATGCGAAAAGGGAAGTCGGCTTCAATAATTTTTAGATTCTGCTGCCAGTTGCTGTCAGATTCTGTCGTTATAAAAATATCAGGTTGCTTATCTTTTGCCAGCGCAATAACTTTTTGATAAGAAGTATTTGTTTGCAGCACATTGCAAATTAAAAGACTTACAGACGTGGTATCGCCCGGATCTTTTTCACTTTGCAGCACCTGCTTATGGCCAAGAATGGTGTATGGCAGTGCCTTGTAAGTTTGCACAATTACCACTACAGCAAACATGGCAACAAATACATACCCCTTTCTCCCTCTTTTAAAATAAAAATACAGGTACCATAAAATAGCGAGTACTGCTACAAACAATGTTTGCAGGCGTGGGTAATCCCAAATACGTATGTACCATTGTTTGGTAGGGATAAAAGGTAGTAGCGTAGCGCCGAAAGCTATGATGGCTAATAAGCCAAAGATAAATAAGCCGACAATGCGTAATAAACGTTTAGACAATAGGATAATATTTGCGATGAAGATAAAAGAAAAAATCTCAAGACGCTGCTGGAAATGTAACAATTTAGGCAAGGATTCAGGCTGACTTGTTGCAGCATTACACACTCATTATTCCATCTACCTTCCACTTAAAGTTCCGCTAAAGGGACTGCTTTTTCCAGGCATCCATACCACCGGCAGGATTTATTAAATTTTGGAAGCTATGTTTTTGCTGTAGCCGCTGTATCACGAGTACTCTCCTTTTCCCAAAGGTCGATTGCATTAATGGACTTCGTGTGCTATTCAATTAAACAATTAAGCCGCTTATCATCTATTTATGTTTCCTCTTCGTTTGTGTAAATCCTGTTAAGCTTTAGTTTATTTGCAGGAGCCACCACCAAAGGAAATTTTTCAATGGCTACATTACTTTGCTCTAATCCAAAACTTTTTTCTTCGCTTACGCCCAATTCTTTTACCCAGAAATATAGTTTCATAATAACTTCCTCAAAAAAGGGCAACTCATTATCCTGGCTAAGGAATTTTTCCATCACGATAAACTGAAAATCTCCCACCATATTATTTCTTTGCTGACTCTCATAGCGGCTCATGATGTTTACCTCCCTGTTGGCCACCAGGTCTTCTACCACTTTTTTAAACATCAGGTTCAACCTGGGTTGTATGCGAAAGCCCAGGCGAAACTCCACCCTAATGATATCGTTGGGAATAATATGCTCTACTGTATATTCGGAAGTATATGGATCATCCACCGTGTCTACGTGCACGAACCAGTATATGTCTGCCCTTTTGGGCATCCCACTCAGAATACTGTACATAATTTTATGTTCAATTTCCTTATGATTGTTGGCACTGGTGAGGTAAACCAGGTGGGTAGCATATTTAGGAACGGTGTTATCGTTGCTTAATTCTTCCAACTTTGGTATGTACTCCTCTATCCTTACAAATTCTACGTAACGGTTTTTAATTTTCCTTGCCCTGAACCAAACATACATTACTGTAAATAATCCGCCTCCCACTATTAAGGTTACAAAACCACCATGGGGAAATTTATCCAGGTTAGCCAGTAAAAAACTAATCTCGATTCCAATGTATACGATCAGAAACAACCAGATTAAAATGGGTTTGATGCGGCGTGAAACCATATAATTAGAAAACAAGACGGTGGTTGCAAGCATACACAGCGTGATAGCAAGACCGTATGCCGCTTCCATAGCTCCTGAGGATCGGAAATACAAAACGATCCCACAACAGCCTACAAATAACAAGAGGTTAATACCTGGAATAAATATTTGTCCCTTCGCTTCACTTGGAAATTTAATGCGCATTTTCGGCCAGAGGTTTAGACGAATTGCCTCGCTTATGAGCGTGAAGGAGCCACTGATGAGGGCCTGGCTGGCAATGATCGCTGCGATGGTAGCAATGATAATTCCTGAAATTAAAAACCATTCCGGCATCAGGCTGTAAAACGGATTTTGCATTTCTACTGCAGCAGGAAATTTCGCCTTAAATGCAGCACTCTCTAAAAGTTCAGCATTAGCATACATAATTCCTTTGTGGTTGAGCAACCAGGCACCCTGCCCGAGGTAATTTAAGATCAAACATGTTTTTACTGCAATCCACGACATCCTGATATTACCACGGCCGCAATGCCCTAAATCGCTGTACAAAGCTTCGGCACCAGTGGTACACAAGAACACGGCCCCTAAAATCCAGAAACCCTCGGGATACTGGGTGAGTAATTGAAATGCATAGTACGGGTTAAAGGCCTTGAGTACACTCCACTCATCTGATATATGAGAAACACCCAATACTGCTATCATAGCAAACCATACACACATTACAGGGCCAAACATTTTACCTATGGAATTGGTGCCGAACTGCTGGGTAAAAAACAACAACACCAGGATGCCTAATACAATAAAAATGATGGTAGTCTGTGTAATATCCGCCAGTACCGGAATGTTGTGTAGACCTTCAATGGCAGATGTGATGGAAATTGGTGGGGTAATCATACCATCAGCCAAGAGTGCAGCGCCGCCCAGCATTGCGGGTATTACCAACCATTTTTTCTGTCGTCGCACAAGGGTGTAAAGAGAAAAAATACCTCCTTCTCCCCTGTTGTCTGCCTGCAAAGTAAGTATCACATACTTAATGGTTGTTTGTAAGGTTAACGTCCAGATAATACAGCTCAGACCACCAATAATTAGTAATTCTTCAATTACTTTTCCATTAATAATTGCGCTGAAAACGTACAGAGGAGAGGTACCGATGTCGCCGTAAATGATTCCAAGGGCGATTAATAAACCAGCTGCGGAAACCTTGTTGATGTGCTTTGCCACTAAAATGAATTTTCTGTAAACCCCGCAAAAGACCTAACGGGGTGCACAAATGTAGAATGAAAACGTGTATAAAAATAAAAGTTTTACTTACAATACCGGGTGCTACGCTATCCTGCTGCGCCTGCGATGTGAATCTGTAAAAGGCATGTTGGTGGTTGCGGTTGGTTGTCTATTCCTGTTTCTTTTCTTTTACTTCCAATTCCTTCCACCCCGTGCCGGGGTCTACGGGGCGGTTAAATTCTAACTCCCGGCTGGCAGTAATTACAATTTCGGCGGTGGTATATATCAGGTTCCCATCTGCAAGGTGGCCACCAAGGGTGCGGCCGGTGCTGTCGCTCACAGAAAGGTGCAAGTGACTGCCGTTGATGGAAACGGTGCCCGTGAGGCTCACTATTTCAAAATGGCCCTGCCCGCTGCTGGCCTCGGGCTGATTGGCGAAGCGGATGTTGTAATGGGTAAGGCTGCCAACGCCAGTGCTTATCCAGCCGGCAGTTATCTGCTTTTGCTCCGCAAATTGCTGAATTCCTTTTTTTAAATCTTCGCCCGGTTTTAACCGGAAGGCATATACCTGGGTAGATGACATGGGCTGGGTGGTTTTGCATGATGATAAACCCGCTAGCAGGAGCAGGCCGAAAAGGCAAATGTTGCCAAAGCTGTTATTGTGTACCATGAATAAGACAGTTTATATAGCCGGATAAAGGAAAATAATTTCAACCAATTTATCTATTTCCACCGGGGGCCTGCTTTAGCAAAAGTAAACAAACACAGCTGTACTGAGCTGCATGCGATCGCTTGGGCATCTTTAGCATTTTGTATTTACAACATTCTATAATTTTGAAAGATGAAAACCGTGGTCCTGATAGCCTTTCATTTTTTTTGCAGCTTTGCGGCAAAAGCGCAAATGGACCATCAAATTGCAGCACTTAAACCCGGGGCGCCCCGGATACCTGTAGAGCTCACTTTTTCTACGCTGCAATTAGCTCACTTCATTGAACAACAATACAAGGAAGATGCTGACTGCGTAGCCGCAGCTTATTCCTGGGTAACAGCCAACATTCGTTACAGCAAAGACAGTATGCTGAGCATTAACTGGAGCAAAAACACTGCAGACAAAATAACCGCTACGCTCAGAAGAAGAAAAGGAGTGTGCGATAATTTCGCCTCTGTTTTTGCAGACATCGTCGCAAAAATGAACATCCCGTCCTTTGTTGTAAATGGACTTGCCAAAGGAAACATCGAAGGGCAAGCCCATAGCTGGACGGCGTTGAAATTAGGTGGAGCGTGGTACTTTTGCGATCCAACCTGGGATGTAGGACAGGACATTCACAAGAAATATTTTTTGGTAAGGCCCGCTGAGTTTATTGCCACACATTGGCCCTTTGATCCTTTGTGGCAATTGCTACCCAACCCTGTTTCTCTTCGGGAATTTGAAAGGGGTTACAGCGCTGGCAGTAGTATTGCCAGGCTGCGCTATGATGAAGACTCCGTTCAAACATTTCTGTCACTTGACAGCTTGCAGCAGTTAGAAGCACAAGGAAGACGCATGCGTGCTATCGGCCTGGAGCAAAATAATTTGCGCACCTGGTATGCCTACAATAGTATGAACATTGCCATCATTTATGGCGAACAAGACATGAATCTATTTAATGATGCAGTGGCAGATTTAAACAAAGCTAATTTTTACCTCAACAGGTTTATACAATACCGCAACGAGTTTTTTAAGCCGGCCATAGCAGACAAGGAACTGCCGCTAATGTTGCAACCCATTGATGGTCTTGTGAACGATGCCCTTATAAAAATGGAGCAGATAGCAAAAGGGAGAGAAAATTTTCAATACGACACCGGCTCTTTAAGAGATAGAATAAATACCCTGCAAAAAAAGGCACAGGAACAACGCCAGTTTCTCAACCTTTATTTAAACAGCAACGCCACAGAAAGAGAGCGCATTTTTTACCGGTAGCCGCCCTGCTAAACAGCGCCCTGTTAGCCCTGCCAGCCCTCCCATATATTATCTTCACGGCTATTTTTGCTGCTCTTTAGCCTGATGTGAATAACAGCACTGTGCTACATTCAAACGGTGAAAAAAATACAAAATGTATTTTCTACTTTCACAGTGCATAAAATTAAATTCTATGTTCTGGGTCTTGCTGCTGCTGCTTATCTTACTTGTTTGCTTGCTCCTTTATCTATTCATCATTAAACCATATTTTATGTTGAACAATGTAATAAACCGCTATCATTTTAGTGTAGACTGGGGTGGAAGCAGGATTGGCTTTATGGAAGTTTCGGGACTGGATATAGAAATAGAAGCCGTCATTTTTAGAGACGGCTCCAGCCCGGAAGATGGCTTTAGAAAGATGCCAGGCCTCCGAAAGTATTCAAACATTATTCTCAAAAGAGCTATTACAAAAGGGGACAATGAATTTTTTGCCTGGATCAATACCAAACAAATTGGCGCTATAGAAAAAAGAGATGTGACCATTTCACTCCTGAACGAAGATCATGAGCCTGTAGTAGTTTGGAGAGTGAAAAATGCTTTTCCGGTTAATTATCATGGGCCGGTACTGCTATCGAACGATAGCGGGCTGGCAACCGAAACGCTTGTGCTTACGCATGAGGGATTAAGAGTAGAAACAAATTAAAAATGGCTCATCCTGCTTAGTGCAAGGCGAACCATTTCTGAAAAATTTATGCTTCAAATTACTTAAAAGGGCTGCTCCATTTTGTATCGGTGTATACATTGCTGCCAGCAAGCGTTTTAATAAATGCCATCACGGCATCAACTTCCGTTGCATTTAAATTAAGCTTTTGACCTGTACCGTTTGGCCGCAACCTTGGGTCTAACCTGGTATTTCCCGGTGCGATAGCAATTGTACCGTAGTGACCAATAACTGCTTGTAGGGTATTGATACCGGCGGTATGCATCATCGCACCATTGGGTACACCGGCAACATTGGTCAAATCTCTTAAGGAGGGAGCTTTGGTATTGGTAATATCTATACCGGTTGAATTTAATACGCCAATGATACCATTATTGCCAGAGTTGGGATCAATATCAAACTCTGGTGCACGATGGCAACCGCCGCAACCCAACCCGCCATTAATCCTGCTACTGTTAGCATCAAAAACGGGGGCACGCAAAAACAAGTCCTTACCATTATTTTCCTGAGCTGTAAAATTTGCAAAAGGCTGTGCATCGTTTGCAGCCAGGGCACGACCAGCATCGAATTTTGAATCGAAAGATTGAATGCTCCTGATAAACTGCGACAGGCATTCCTGCATGCGGCTTTCAGTAACCGTTTCATCGCCATACACAAATTGAAAAAGCTCTTTGTAATAATTAATGGCACCTACTTTCGAAATCAAAGTGCTGATACCCGGACGACCATTTAACCCGCTAAAACCCATCTCGGCATGGTCTTGTATGGGTTGTGTTGTTTGAGCTTCCAGCGACAGGGCTCTTTCGTTCCAGAAAAATTTTGCCTCCGTAGAAAAACGTGCATTTACAAGGCGCATAGAATGCCTTGAAGTTAAACCTCCGGCAACGCCCCTACTGGCAACTGCTGTATCGCCAAAGGCAAACTGTTGCTTGTGGCAACTACCACAGGATATACTGTTATCGATACTTAAATTTTTATCGTAAAACAACACTCTGCCAAGTGTAGCCTTGCTATTGGTTATGGCATTGATTCCGGTATTGTCTTTGGTGATGTAAGCGGGCTTTCCCTGCGCTGCATAATTGCTTAAGGCATCAGGATCTATGGCCGTTCCAAATGCAGCTTTTATAGCCTGATAAGAGGTAGTGGTTGTTGGAGACTGATCACTCTTGGAGCAAAATTGAAATAGCAATACCAGCAAAAGCAGGAAGCTAATTACAACAAATTTATTAAGCATGTTGGTTGTATTTGGTCGTAAGACTATGAGATAAATATAAAGTTTAAATGAATATGAAATAATTGTATACAAGTAAATGATGCCATTGTAAAATCCCAAGTAGAATGAAGCAACTGGCTTTTTTACAATACCGCTGATCTCACACTTAAGATTGTGAGCGTGCCGAGAGGCTTCGGAGAATATACAAAATCTGGTTTAAATGTTGCCTCTCCTGCTTGCCACATGTTACAGTATGACACTAGCAAAACAGCCATAGGCACCTGCATCTTGAGTTACAATTGGCGCAGTTGTTGAATTATTGAGACCAGAACTATTTTTAACATAAAACAAAAAACGATGAAACATTCTATCAACACAGGATTTTTAAGAAATGCGTTCCTACTATTTTTACTAACCTTTACAGCAGCAATAACATGGGCCCAGGAAAGCTCTTCCACGGCAGTTTCAACAACGGCTACGAAAACATCTGAAACTACCGTATGGTATACAGAGCCATGGGTGTGGGTTGTGGGTGGCGCTGTATTGGTATTGCTGATTGTTGCCCTCACACGTGGCAACAGCTCTACTGCTACCGGCCGCACGGATAAAGTAATAGTAACTAAAACTACTACGTCAGACACTGTATAGTTGTAAGAAAATTTTTATATGCAAATAGCCCAGCTTCGCTGGGCTATTTGCATATATGCACTACCTGTTTCCTCTTAGGTTAAAAATACACATTGTGGGGATTTAAGTATGCAGCACTACCATAACTTCAGGCTGTAAAAGCAACATGCTTTTTGACAAGCTCACGAAAAACGGTTGATAAAAAAAGCCCCTTTCATTCCGAAAACTATCGGGAGAAAGGGGCAACATACAAACGGTATTACAAACACATATTTTAGGTTAATAACCCATATTTTTTAAAAGGCCATTTTATGGACTCCAGTAATTAGTCTGGTTTTTTGCCGTGTAAAAAACTATTGATGGTGCTGATCTCAGCCTGGTTATTGTCATCCGTTTTTACGGTGTAGTTGCTGTAAAAACTCTCCACATCTGCAATTTGGTTGTGCATTTCCATATTGCGGCGAAGGTAAGCCGGCACCGTTTCAAACTCATTATTCGGATCGGCTGCGTTCATGTTGAACGACAAATTACGCAGTTTTGCAATCCTCTCCGTTGCCCGGCGCCTGAGTTCTTCTGTTTCGTCCTGCATCGCAGGGTCCTCAACAGGTGACATCATGATGGGCTGAGTTTGTTGTACAATTGGCTTGTCCTCCGCCGCATTGGTGGAATCTTTTACTACCAGTTGCATCTGCATCACAGGCTCGTCTTCCTGTGTTGGTTTTTGCAATGGCAGTGGTTCCCCGGTTTGATTGGATTCTGAATGGTTTGGCTTTGCCTCAGCATAAATTTGCTTTGGCTTGGCCAGGAATCCCCCCGACGAAAAGGGTTTTCCGTTATTGCTAGCTTCGTTGTTATTTGTATTGGTAGGGATATTGGCCGTAGATTCGGGACTTACGGCAGGCATTTGCAGAGGTTCGGAAATAGTTTCGGTAACGTCAAACTCCAACACCGGTGTTTGACCTGGTGCCGAAGATATTTGAAAATACACAGGAGCCTCCTCCAACTTTTCCACAGTAGTTTTACTAAGTACTTCTTCTACTTTTGATTGATCAACAATGCTTTCGCTTAGCACAGGCATAAAAGGATCGGCGGCGGCGGGTTCGTTTTGTGTGGGTGGGGTGGGCGTTACTGCAGGTGCAACAGGCTTTTCGTCGGCTACATCAAATTGCAAAGTGGGCTGCTGTTTCATCAACGGAGCTGTTCTTGGCATCTCCAGTTCCATCACTATTTTTTCTGTTGCAGGCTGGGCCAGGCTGTTTGTTTTGGCTTGCTTGGGAAAAGGATCCTTATGTTCAAACCCTGTTGCAATTAAGGTTATACTTATCTCGCTACCAAGCGTACTATCATAACCCAACCCAAGAATTACATCGGTGTCTTCGCCGGCCTGGCTCAACAAATAATTCTGAATAACTTCTACTTCATCCATCGTAAACTCATGCTCGCCCTCAGAAGAGTTGATATTAATCAAAATCCATTTTGCACCACGGATGTCATTGTCATTGAGCAACGGAGAATTCAATGCATTCTCAATGGCTGTTTGCGCCCTGTCTTCTCCATGCGCTGCTGCACTCCCTAGGATGGCTACACCGCCATTACTCATTACCGTGCATACATCTGCAAAATCGACGTTTATCTGACCTGTGCTGTTAATTACATCTGTTATACATTTTGCTGCTGTTGCCAATACGTTGTCGGCTTTGGCAAATGCTTCTTTCATTTTTAAATTACCAAACTGGTGGCGCAATTTATCATTGCTGATCACCAGCAATGTATCTACATGATTTTTTAAAAGCATGATCCCTTCTTCTGCCTGGGCAATGCGTTTTTTGCCTTCGTAAGCAAAGGGTGTTGTTACAATACCCACCGTAAGAATACCAAGATCTTTACAGATTTTTGCAAGAATTGGTGCGCCGCCTGTTCCGGTTCCACCACCCATGCCTGCAGTAATAAAAGCCATCTTGGTGTTCACTTCCAGTATGCGCTTTATTTCTTCCAGGCTTTCTTCTGTAGCCTGCCTGCCAATGGCAGGATTAGCACCGGCACCTAAACCCTGCGTAAGGTGTGGCCCCAGCTGTATCTTGTTGGGCACTTTACTCAGCGCAACTGCCTGCGCATCGGTATTACATATAATAAAGTCTACGCCTTCTATCTTCTGCGAAAACATGTGGTTTACTGCGTTGCTGCCACCACCGCCTACACCAATAACCTTGATGATGGACGATTGGTCTTTTGGCAAATCAAATTGAATCATGTTTGTAGTTTTTGTGTTAGTAAGTATGTTCTGTGTGTATGTGTGTATGTGTGTTGTTGTGAATGGTCAATGGTGAATGGGCAATGGGCAATTGGCAATCGGCAATCGGCAATTAGCAAGCTATCTTTCACCTTTCACTTTTCACCTTTCACTTTTAGCCTTTCCCTTTTGACTTTTGACTTTTGACTTTTTCCCCCTTTCACCTTTCACCTACTTTAAAACTTCGTGTCCTCTTCTTCTTTAAACAATTCTATCAGGTTTGTTTTGAACTTGTCCATGAAGCCTTGTAAAGTTTTACGTTGCTTAATTTTTACCACTGCTTCTGGTACCATTTCCTCCTCCACTGTTACCACTTCTTCTTCAACCGGCATTTCTACCTTCGTAAAATTTGGAGCAAGGTGCTTGTTCTTATTTTCATAGTCATTGTAACCTTTTAAAATCAAACCTATGCAGGTACTGTACATCGGCTTGGCCAATTCGTCTATATGACCGCCGCTGAGGTGTTCGTTGGGGAAACCTATTCGTGCATTGAGACCGGTTACATATTCCGTTAACTGTATCAGGTGCTTTAACTGTGAGCCTCCGCCGGTAAGAATCACACCACCATTTAGCATGCGGTTATCAAGACCCACCTGCTTTAAATGATAGGTAACAAAATCCATGATCTCGCTCATGCGTGCCTGTATGATGTTAGCAAGGTTCTTTACAGAAATTTCCTTGGGAGCCATGCCACGCAGACCAGGGATGGTGATGAATGCATTTGACTTTGCTTCATCGCTCAACGCACTTCCAAACTGAATTTTCATCTGCTCTGCCTGTGTTTTTAAAACGCCCAGGCCTGTCTTGATATCGTTGGTAATATTTTCGCCACCAAAAGGAATCACTGCGGTGTGCTTTAGAATACCTTCATAAAAAACCGCAAGGTCGGTAGTTCCGCCGCCAATATCTACGATGGCCACACCTGCTTCAAGGTCCTGGTCGCACATTACTGCCGCTGCTGAAGCCAATGGTTGCAACACGAGATCTTTGGTAACCAGGCCAGATTTTTCTACGCTGCGATTGATGTTGCGTATGGCATTTTTATCGCCGGTGATGATGTGAAAATTGGCACCCACTTTTACCCCGCTGTAACCAATGGGGTTGGGTATGTTTTGAAAATTATCAACCGTAAACTCCTGGGGAATTACATCAATAATTTTATCGCCTGCGGGAATGTAGGTACGGTACTGATCTGCCACCAACCTGTCAATTTCCACTTGTGTAATTTCATCGTCGAGGTTCTGGCGTACAATATCGCCTCTTGTTTGCAGGCTCTTGATGTGATGACCGGCAATGCCAACATACACTTCGTTAATGGTAAGATTAGGATTGGAGGCATAACAATTTTCCAGGGCTGTCTGTATGGCTTTAATGGTTTGGTCAATGTTCAACACCATGCCATGCTGCACGCCGTTGCTGTTTGCCCGGCCAAAACCTAGTATCTCCAGTTTTCCAAATTCATTCTTCCTCCCTGCAATAGCTGCAATTTTAGTAGTGCCAATGTCCAGGCCAACAATAATAGGTTGTTCGTGAATCATAGTTGTAAGTTTAGTGTGTGTTTGTGTTTGTTATGTGTGTATGTGTTTGTAAATTTTAAGGTATTGCTAGGTGGCGGGCTTTATCATTACGGCCTTCGGTTTTTGTAAAGGCTTTTTTACCGGTGTTGTACTTTTTTTAGGTACTATAACCGGCTTTTTAACTCCCGGATTTTTAGGAGGCTCCGCTTTTTTTAATACAGGTTTTGTAGCCGGCGGTTTAGGAACAGGTGCTTTAATTACAATTGGTGCCGGCAATGTGTTTGCTATGGTATCCTTTATTGGTTTGTTTGTTACAGTTGCAGCATCGCTGGCTTCATCTTCACGCTGCACAGATTGTTGAATCATGCTGCTGTCGGCCAAACTTCGTTCTGCTTCCTGGGCAAATATTCGCACAGAATCCGCAGCTTGCCGTGCAGATCTTTCTGCAATCAATTGCATAATCTGCAAGACCCGCAAAGAATCCGATGTTTTATCTGCAGCATCTCTAATTTTTGCAACTACCTGGTTTTTATATTGAAGGTTGATGACACTGTATTTGCTCCAGCCAATTTTGGTGATTACCGCTTTGTAGAACAACTTTAATTTGTGCAATTTGTCGGCTATATTTTCTGTGTTCCCCAATACAATTACCTGGTTGCCTATTTTAGGAATCATTTCATAATTGTGCTGCGAGGTAATATCCACCTGCTCTATCATAGCCATTAAAAAACTATCTGCCTGCAAGGCAAGGCTCAGTTCTTTTACGGCCCGAAGTGTAGTGCTATCCGCTTTCGATAAGAAATCGGGATTGTGCGTAAAGCCGGTAAACACTGGCAGCCTGGCTGAAAACTTTTCGCTCAGTGGCAATATCTTTAAGCTACTGTCCAAATAAAAACTTTTACCTGAGGTAGAAAATATCCTTGCTATGGGTTCTCTTTCGTAAACTGACACCCTTAAGATTTCGTTGTTGTCAAAGAACAATTCTGCATTTTTTATCCATACATCTTTTTCAAGATTGTTTTCCATGGCGCCGAGCTTAAACTTGTTGATGGCTCGCCCCTCTGGTGTACCGCCCACAAAGTTTTGAATGATCTGGAGTACATCTGCCTTATCTATAAAAAAATTGTTACTCACATCTATGATATCTATCTGTACACCCTTGCATACTTTTATATCTTTACTGCGCACGGCGGCCACAAGCAGTACAATCCCCGCAGCTGCTATCATACACCATACCGTGGTGAACAATATTTTCTTGATATTTAATTTTACCGTGCTCAATTATTTCATTCTGTGTTAGTATGCTTCAAATGGGATGATAATATTTGCTTCAAAGGCTCTATCAAAGTATCTATATCTCCTGCTCCGCTGGTTATAAAAAGCTCTACTGGGTTTGTCTGCATCCATTGCAGCAATTCTTCTTTACTCTTTATAGATTTTTGTGCGTTGGTCATCTTATCTAATATCAACTGACTGGTAACACCGGCTATGGGTAACTCCCTTGCCGGGTAGATGGGCAACAGCAGCACTTCATCTGCCAGGCTCAACACTTCTGCAAAACCGCTTGCATGATCTTGCGTGCGGCTAAACAAATGTGGTTGAAATACAACCGTACATTTTTTGCCCGGGTACAACTCCTTGGCACTGCTGATGAGCGCCCGCAGTTCTTCCGGGTGATGTGCATAGTCATCTATAAAAACGGGGCCTTCTCCGGCAGAACGTTCAATGTATTCAAACCTTCTTTTTACCCCTTTAAAAGAGGCAACAGCTTTCCTGATTTTATCTTCTTCCACATCCAGGTGAAGGGCCACAGCAATGGCTGCCAGCACATTTTCAATATTGTGAAGACCGCCCATCTTCAACTCCACTGCCTTCAATTCTTTACCTGGCAACACGATGTCGAAAAAATAACTGCCGTTTTCAATCCTCACATTTGTTGCATAGATATCGGCATTGCTATCTGTGGCACTGTAGGTATTTTTTTGAGCGACCTGCATTTCCGCAGATCGTGCCAACCCTTTCTTCAAAAATAACTTGCCGCCATCTTTAATTTTGCCAGTAAAGGCAATAAATGCCTCTTGCATATTTTCTTCCGTACCATAAATGTCCAGGTGATCGGCATCCATAGAAGTGATGATGGCTACGTTTGGGTTTAGTTGCAAAAAGCTTCGATCGTATTCATCGGCCTCAGCCACAAAAATGTTTTGTTCGCTACTCCAAAAGTTGCTGTTGTAGTTGCTGGCAATGCCACCTAAAAAAGCATTGCATCCTACCCCACTATCCCTTAAAATATGAGCAAGCATTGCACTCGTGGTAGTTTTACCGTGTGTGCCTGCCACGCAAATATTTAAATGGTTGCTAGTGATAAGGCCCAACGCTTCGCTGCGCTTCATGAGGCGGTAACCATTGTTCCTATAAAAATTGAGCTCCGTATGATCAGCCGGTATAGCAGGCGTGTACAATACCAATAAAGCATTTTTGTCAACCAATGCTACATTGTCTTCGTAGTGAATGTGCATGCCCTCAGATTCCAGCTGCCGGGTGAGCGTGGTGGCTGTTTTATCGTACCCACTCACTTTGGTTCCCCTGCTGTTAAAGTACCTTGCCAACGCACTCATACCTATACCTCCAATACCCAGGAAGTAGACTGCGCCCTCAGACAGCTCGTGTAAAAGAGCGTTAGGCACAGTGGATGATATGTTTTTATTTTCGGTCATTGTAACAAATAGTGCTTCCTAATTTTTTGAAATTTTCAATAGTCTTAAAATCTCCTCGGCAATTTTTACGTCTGCATTTGCCACTGCCAGGCCAGCAATGTTAGCTGATAACTCCTGTTGCCTGCCGCTGTCCTTTGCCAAAGCAATAACTGACGGAACCAACATTTGTAACGCATTTTCATCTGTGATCATTTCTGCCGCTCCCATATTTACCAAAGCCTTTGCATTTGCTGTTTGATGATCTTCTGCAGCAAAAGGATAAGGCACAAAAAGCACAGGCTTTTTTACCATACAGAGTTCTGCTGTAGCCATGGCTCCACTCCTGCTTATCACTATGTCTGCGGCAGCATAGGCATATTCCATCTGCGTAATAAAGTCACTTACAAATACATGCTCCTTCCCTTTTGAACGCTCCACGGCTGCTGCCTTGTAAGCCTTACCTGTCTGCCAAATCAGCTGCAAATTATTCTGCCCAAACAGATCAAGGTCTTTATCTATAGCCTCATTCATACTTTTTGCACCAAGGCTACCACCAATGCTTAACACTACTTTTTCGTTACTACTCAATCTAAAATGCCTGAGCGCTTCTTCTTTGCTGATATTGCTCTGCGCTATATTTTGCCTGACAGGGTTACCTGTCATAATAATCTTACCTGCCGGAAAAAACTGATCCATATTACCACTTGCGGTAAATATTGCGCTGGCATTTTTTCCTAAAAAAATATTGCTCTTGCCGGCAAAGGAATTACTTTCATGAATGAAAGTAGGTATGCCTTTACTTTGCGCATATTTTAACACGGGGAAACTGGAATAACCACCCACGCCAATCACCGCATCTGGCTTAAATTCTTTTACAATTTTTGCTACCTGGAAAAAACTCTTAACCAGTTTGAAAGGCAAACCAATATTTTTTAGCAAAGAACTCCTGTTAAAACCTGCTATATCCAGGCCCTTGATTTTGTACCCGGCCTGCGGCACTTTTTCCATTTCCATTTTTCCCTCGGCACCTACAAAAAGTATTTCTGTTTGCGGTGCTATGCGGCATAGTGCATTGGCAATAGCGATCGCAGGGAAAATATGCCCGCCTGTGCCACCACCGGCTATTATGAAAGAGAGCCCCCCCCGCCCCCTGAAGGGGGAGCTGAGCAACTCTTCTATATTTTCAAGATCATTCATTACTCAAAATATTTTTAGGCTACCGTCTTAAGTTCCCCTTTAGGGGACAGGGGCATCATACCTTCCTGTTGCTCTACGTTTCTTGCTACACTTAAAATAATGCCGATGGAAAGACAGGTAAATAAAAAGCTACTGCCACCCATACTCACCAGCGGTAGCGTTACACCGGTGTTGGGAAACAAGTTTACATTCACCGCCATGTTAGCCACTGCCTGTATCACCAGCATAAAACTGAGTGCCAGCGCAAGGAAAGCACCGAAGGCATAGGGGCATTTGCGGTAAATGCGAATACACCTGAATAAAAAAAGCAGGTATATAAAAATGATGGCGGCACCGCCCAGCAGGCCGTACTCTTCTATGATGATGGCATAAATAAAATCGCTGTAACTATGCGGTAAAAAATTACGGGCCTGGCTGTTGCCGGGGCCCCTACCTAACCAACCACCGTTTGCAATAGCAATTTTTGCCTGGTTGACCTGGTACATTTTTTCGTTGTCGTCTTCTTTCTTGCTATACACAAAAGTTTGTATGCGACTAATCCATGTAGGTATTCGCCCGGCAGAAAGTATGGCCGGCAACTTTTTGCTCTCGCCCGCTTCCTTGTCGTAAGTAGACACGGCGATGGTTGTGAGCAGGAGCACCGGAATGAGCGCTACTGCTATGGTTGCCAAAATATGTTTGGTACTCACCCTGCCTATAAACATGAGTAAAATACTGGTTCCACCAATAAGTATGGCGGTAGAAAGATTGGCGGGCGCTATTAATAAACAAATGATAGCAACCGGTATGATGATGGGTAAAAATCCCTTTTTAAAATCTTTGATTACCTGTTGTTTGCGGCTGAGCATCCTGCTCATATACATGAACAAAGCAAGCTTTGCCAAATCGGAGGTTTGAAAAGTCATGTTGATCACCGGTAACTTTATCCAACGACTACCAGCATTTAGCTGCACTCCAAAAAACAGGGTGTACAGTAAAAGAGGAATGGACAATAGAAAAATAACCTTAGCAACTTTTGAATAGATGGTATAGTTGATTCTGTGTGCCCAATAAATAATGAGCATGCCCAGGATGATAAAGGCAAATTGTTTGAACAGATAACTTTCTGTACTCTTGCTCATACGATAGGCGAGCGAACCCGTACTGCTGTATACGAGCAATAAACTGGCGATGGTTAATAGAATTACAATGGCCCATATCACCCGATCGCCCTTGGTTTTTTTCACAAAACTATCTACCCCTCCCAACCGGCCAAAGGGCGAATTGAGGGCAGCTTCTTCCGTTTGCGAAGAACCAAACATTTGATTTAATATGGTTTTATAATCTGACATAGAAACCTCTCCCTCATTCCCTCTCCACAAGTGGAGAGGGAGGCCGGGCTCTTAATATTTATTCAACTTTAGTTTTATACGTTTCAACATTTAATCTTTTTTGACCATTGACCATTGACCATTGACCATTGACCTCCCTCACAAATCCTTCACCGCCTGCTTAAACTGCTTCCCCCGGTCTTCATAATTTTTAAATAAATCGAAGCTCGCACAGGCCGGGCTGAGCAAAACCACATCGCCTTTGTTGCCAAAATGATAGGCTGATTGCACTGCATCTGTAGCATTCTGTGTATTTACAATGAGCGGAACTATATCGCCGAATGTTTCGTGAATCTTGCGGTTATCGAGCCCCATGCACACAATGGCTTTTACTTTTTCTTTAACCAGTTCCTTTAGCAAACTGTAATCATTGCCTTTGTCTACGCCTCCGAGTATAAGTATCACTGGTTGTGTCATACTTTCCAGGGCATACCAGGTACTGTTTACGTTAGTAGCCTTGCTGTCGTTGATGAAACTGATCCCTTTTACAATACCTACGGCTTCCATACGATGCTCCAGGCTTTCAAAAGTTTGCAGGGCCTCTCTTATTTTCTCTTTACGAATATCTACTGCCGTAGCAGCCATGCTTGCGGCCATACTGTTGTATTGATTGTGTTTTCCCTTTAATGTAAAATCGTCGATGCTCATTTGCACATCTTCGCTCTTCCATTTGAGGTGCATTTTAGCATTTGCCAGGTAAGCGCCTTGTGGTATCTCTTTGCTCATAGTTATAGGTGCTAGTATTGATTTTACAGAAAATTTTTGAATGTTATTGTTTGTTGTTTCATCATCGAGGTTGTAAATAAAAACATCGTTTGCTCTTTGGTTTTGTGCGATTCTAAACTTGCTGTACACGTATTTATCCAATTCATAATCGTAGCGATCCATGTGATCTTCTGTGATGTTGCACAATACAGCCACATCGGCCCTGAATGTGTCAATATCATCTAACTGAAAAGAACTAATCTCTGCTACGTACAATTCCTTAGGATCCAGCGCCACTTGCTTTGCAAAAGAAATTCCGATGTTTCCTACCAGGGCGCAATCTTTGCCGGCATGCAGGCAAATGTGATAGATGAGCGACGTGGTAGTTGTTTTGCCATTGCTACCTGTTACGGCAATAATCACACTTTCTCCTTTGAACCTGTAAGCCAATTCTATTTCGCTGATGACCGGAATATTGCTGCTCTTTATTTTTTGTACTATTGCAACTTTATCCGGTATACCTGGACTTTTTACTACTTCATCGGCATTTAAAATGTACTGCTCTGTGTGTTGCCCTTCTTCAAAGGCAATGTTGTATTTGAGCAATTCATTTTTAAAATCTTCTTTAATGAGTCCACCATCAGACACAAATACATCATACCCCTTTTGTTGTGCAAGTATAGCGGCACCAATGCCGCTTTCCGCGGCCCCGAGTATTACTATGCGTTTTTGCTTTTGCATGAGTCATTAAAATTTGGTTTTTCAACAGCATAGAAAATTATTGGCAATTTGTTGTTGCTTGTTTTAAAAAAGGTTTTTCAACAGTATTCAGATTGCAGGACAATTTTTTCCTACGGTTCAAAATAAAAAGGTTCTTCAACAGTATTTAGACGGACATTCTTAAAAAATTCTAGCGCTTCAACCGTACGGTAACAATCTTAGATAGTTTCATAGTAACCAGATTTGACCCCCTCAATATCCTTGGCAGCGGTTTTTCAACAATATATTTTAACGCAGCTTTAAGGTTACAATAGCCATGGCCACACACAGTATGGTTACTATCCAAAACCTCACTGCAATTTTACTCTCATGGTAGCCCAGCTTCTGATAATGATGATGTAAAGGGCTCATCAGGAATACCCGCTTGCCCTCCCCATACTTTCGTTTTGTGTATTTGAAATAACTCACTTGTATCATCACGCTGAGCAACTCCACAAAAAACACAAGACAAAAAATGGGTATCAATAACTCTTTGCGTACTATGATGGCCAATGATGCAATAATGCCACCCAGTGCAAGGCTACCCGTATCGCCCATAAAAACCTGCGCTGGATACGAATTGTACCAGAGAAAACCCACACATGCACCCACGAAAGCAGCGATAAAAATGCTTAGCTCTCCCAAGTTGGGTATGTACATAATGTTCAGGTACTCGGCAAATTTTATGTTGCCACTTACATAGGCAAATATGCCCAGGCAAATTCCTATTATGGCGCACACGCCTGTGGCCAGACCATCAAGGCCATCTGTAATATTTGCACCGTTTGAAACTGCCGTTACGATAAATATTACAATGGCTATGTATAGAATGTAGGTATAGGCCTGCAAGCCTTTTGGCAACAGCCTGGCATAATTAAACTCATGGCTTTTTACAAACGGGATGGTGGTTATCACCGACTTTGCATCCACAAAAATCCTGGTTTTTCCATCGGCTGTTAACGTATCGTATTTAATCACTTTCCCTTCTGTATTCACAATAGGCCCTTGCTGCATTACCTCTCTTTTTACCACCACTGCATCGTTAAAGTAAAGTGTGGCTCCCACGATGATGCCCAGCATTACCTGGCCAAATATTTTAAACCGGCCAGCCAATCCGTCTGCATCTGTTTTTTTATAGTCTATTCCTTTTTCTTTCGCAATTTTTTTAGCCTTGATCTTGAGGTAATCATCAATAAAACCAATAGCACCTAACCAAACGGTAGACAACAACATGAGCCTTACGTAAACCTTGTCCAGGTTGGCAAGCAGTAATGTTGGAATGATGATGGCCAGTATCAAAATGATACCTCCCATGGTAGGCGTTCCTTTTTTTTGCTGCTCACCTGCCAGGCCCAGGTCTCTCACGGTTTCTCCTACTTGTTTTTTCAACAAATAGTTGATCAACTTTTTACCATAAACGGTTGTGATCACCAGGGACAGTATCAATGCCAGCATCACCCTGAAACTAATGAACTGGAAAAGTCCACTACCGGGAAACCGGAAGTTTTCTTTTGTGAGCCAGTCAAATAAGTGATACAACATTTTATTTCAATTTGATAATTTGATAATGTCTTTAACCCGATACCTCGTTCCAATTTGATAATTAGCCAATATGCTAATTGTGTTTACTTGTCCAGTAATTCAAACATTTCCTGCAATACTTTTTTGTCGTCAAAATCGCTGCGCACACCTTTTATCTCCTGGTATTTTTCATGACCTTTTCCTGCAATCAGGATGATGTCTTCCTGGTTGCTCAAACTCACAGCCGTTTTAATAGCTTCTCTTCTATCAGCGATGCTGATGTATTTTTTCCTTGCCACCACACCTACTCCCGCTTCCATCTCTTTAATGATTTCCTGAGGATCTTCATTGCGGGGATTGTCTGCGGTAAAAATCACTTTGTCGCTATACTCGCAGGCTACTTCAGCCATGATGGGCCTTTTGGTTTTATCCCTGTTTCCACCACAGCCCACCACTGTTATTATTTTTTCAAAACCCTGGCGTAAATTTTTAATGGTGGCCAATACATTGATCAAAGCATCTGGCGTATGCGCATAATCCACAATACCTACTACTCTCGCATTCGGGCTCACTGTATAATCAAATCTTCCCTCGGCCCCGTCGGTGCTGCTCAGTTGAAGCAACACTTCCTGTTTATCCTGGCCCATACAAATAGCCGCACCGTATACTGCCAATAAATTATAAGCATTGAATTCGCCTATTAATTTAAAATGCACTTCTATATCGTTGACAGTCATATGCAGGCCTGTAAGCCTGTTGTCTAAAATTTTCCCTTTAAAATCTGCGAGCGTTTTAAGGCTATAGAAATATTTTTTAGCGGCTGTATTTTGGAGCATTACGCCGCCTCTCTTATCATCTGCATTGCTGATGGCAAAACAGTTGGCTGGCAGTATATCGAACCATGATTTTTTTACCCTAATGTATTCCTCAAAAGTTTTATGGTAGTCCAGGTGATCGTGGGTAATGTTGCTAAACAATGCTCCGGCAAATTGAAGTCCCGCAATACGTTGCTGTTCTATAGCATGGCTGCTGCACTCCATAAACACGTATACACAACCTGCCTCTTTCATTTGCTGTAACAAGTTGTTGAGCGTTATTGCGTCTGGCGTGGTATGCGTAGCCGCAACGATTGTATCTGCCACCTGGTTTTGTACGGTGCTAATGAGGCCGCACTTGTAACCGAGAGAAGTAAACAGTTTGTGTAAAAGCGTAACTATAGTTGTTTTTCCGTTTGTACCGGTTACGCCTACCAGCTTAAAATGGCTGCTTGGTTCGCCAAAAAATTTGTGAGCCATCCATCCTGCTGCCAGTGCACTGTCTTCCACCTGCACATAGGTAATATCTTCCTGCAACACATCCGGCATTTGCTCACATACAATGGCGATTGCACCATTTTCAATAGCTGCATTAATATGCACGTGCCCGTTTGTAGCACTCCCTTTTATTGCAATGAAACAACCTCCGCTTCTTACTAAACGGGAATCGGTATGCAAGGAGTTGATACCAATGTTGGTATTGCCCTTTACAGACCTGATGGCAAGCTTATATAGTAATTCATTTAACATGTACGAGGCTCAATTGAGCAGCAATAAAATTTTTTGTCCTTTTATAAATGTGTTACCGGCCGCAAGGCTTTGGTTTTGTACTCTTCCCCTACCCTGTACTTCTACGATCATTCCCTTATTTTCTAAGAGGTATACTGCATCTTTTAAACCCATACCGTAAGCATCCGGCACCACCCTGCTTTTTGTAGCAGTGTTAACCGCCATTGATAATCCGGCAGCGCTATTTTTCATTTGCATATTTCTCCAATACCCGCCTTGTACGGAGTCCTGGTAGCCAATATGCAGGTAACTAAATATGGATTGATAATCATTTTTCAAACCATAGGAATTGTACTGCAGGGTATCTGCTACAGGGTTTTGCACCTTATTTTCATAGGCAATAAAGCGACTAAAAATGCGGTCACTTATTTCTTTAAAAACGGTACCCGATACATCGGCGCCATAAATTTTCTTTGACTCTTTACTATTTTGAATTACCACAGCCATGGTATATTTTGGTTTTTCTGAAGGGAAAAAGCCAATGAAAGAAGCCTGGTAGATTTTGTTTCCCTTATTGTAGCCCCTGTTATCCAGCGCCGTTACAGCTGTGCCTGTTTTACCAGATATAGAATACGCCGAATCAAACAAAACCCGGTGCCCGGTGCCATGCATACTGTCCACTACCGCTTTTAAACATTCCTTTGCCTGTGCCAGTGTTTCATCGCTGCAAATTTTTTCTACCAGGATCTCGGGATCAATTTTTCTTACATTCACTCCATAAGCGTTGATAGAATTTACGAGATAGGGTTTCATCATTCTGCCATCATTGGCCACGGCATTGTATAGCATGAGCATGTGCAGTGGCGTCACCAATTCTTCGTAGCCATGCGCCATGTAAGGAAGGGTAGTTTTAGACCAGCTGCGATTTGCCGGCGTTTTAATGGTAGGCCTGCCGGAGGATGCAACGATGTCTATCCCCGTCATCTTATTCAACCTGAAATTTTGAAGATGCTTAACGAAGTTTTCGGGCTCGCTGTGGTAGTACTGATCTGCAAGCTTTGCAAAAGCCACATTGCTACTGGTAAGAAAAGCTTCCTTTACCGTAATATTACCAGCACCGAGGTGAGAATCTTTTATTCTTAGACCATGAAATAATTTCTGACCACCTTCACAATCTACAATTGAATTAGTAGTTACATGTTTGTCTTCCAGCAGGCTTAACAATGTAGCGAGCTTGAATACAGAACCCGGCTCTGTTGCCTTTCCGATTCCATAATTCAAATCTTCTGCGTAGCTACCATCTGGTTGTTTACCCAGGTTGGCTATAGCCTTCATTTTTCCGGTAGCTGTTTCCATTATTAACACAGTGCCGTGTACCGAATTATTGCCAATCATCATACGCATGAGTGC
Organism: Chitinophagaceae bacterium; assembly: GCA_031425715.1. Taxonomy (GTDB): domain Bacteria; phylum Bacteroidota; class Bacteroidia; order Chitinophagales; family Chitinophagaceae; genus Ferruginibacter. The sequence continues at coordinate 24,123 of JANPJW010000170.1, forward strand.
ATTTTCCGCCACATCCTGCATATAAGTATCCAATGTAGTAATGATGTCTTTTCCATTTACGGGATCCAGTTCGGAGCCCATCACTGGCATGTATGAACCACCTACATACCGCATCAATCTTTGCCCCGACACTCCTCTTAGCAAACTGTCGTAGGTAAGCTCGAGCCCTACATTCTTCTTTGCCTCTAACCGGGAAAGACCAATGGTTCTGTTGGCCAGTAATACATAGGGGTTGATTCGTTTGTCCCGGGTATCTATGATAAAACCACTTTTGTTTCTACCTTGCCTTACCAGCGGAAAATTGCGCAGCATGCGATATTCATCAAAAGAAATTTTCTTCTTGAGGGCAAAATAACGGTCCTTGTTTTTGTAGGCCAGCTGCAATAATTTTTTGTATTCTCCAGCTGATTTGTCCTTAAACAAACTGGCCATCGATTGACTAAGAGAATCAACATTTTCTTTGAAACGCTTGCCCTGTTTTTCTCTTAATCCCTCTGCTGCAAAATCTACATAAACATCAAATACGGGGATGGAAGTGCTCAGTAAATTGCCATCTTCACTGTAAATGCTTCCACGCTCTGCTTCTATGGGAAGGTATTTTAATTGAAGGCTCTTGCCCATGTCTATCCAATAATCACCCTGCACCTGCTGGAGGTAAAATGCACGACCCAGCACCATGGCACTCAGTACTACTATGCCCAAAAAGCATAAGTAAACTCTCCATAATATGTCGTTTTTAATTTCCATATATGCCCCAAACCCCTAAAGGGGCTTTTTGGCCATTTAATTTTTGTAGAATCTTTACTAAACCGACTCTTTATTATTTTATACCATCTGTCATTGAGCTGCAGTTCACTACTCCCCGAACTACTTCGGGGCAAGGGCGGCGGAGGTAGCGTTCAGTACAACCGGCGGTTGTTTGGGTTCCCTTAAACCCAGTGGCTCCACTGCTTTTACCAGTTCACTTGCTTTGCTTCGGTATATCACATCTGCTTTTACAGATTTGTATTCATACTCCAGTTCTTTAATATTTTTCTCACTCACCGCTATTTTTCGAACTAACTTATCGGCCATATGCCCATTGTAGATATACAATACAGCGAGACCCGCAAGGAAAAGAAAAAAAGGAATGTTGCTTACAATCCATCTGTAGTTGAACACTTTCTTCCACTCTTTTAAGAAAGCGTTAGACTCTATATTTTTTGTTGACTCACTCATCACTTACTTTTTTTGCGCTATCCTTAATTTGGCACTTCTCGATCTTGGGTTTATTTTCAACTCTGCTGCACTTGCCCCAATGGGCTTTTTCCTAATTATTATCAAAGGGCTTTCCTGCCTGGTGCCATACACATCGTCTGCTTCCGGTTCCTGCACGGCGCCATGCCTGAAAAAATTTTTCACCATCCTATCTTCCAGCGAATGGAAACTGATGACTACAAGTAGACCTCCAGGTTTTAATGCAGCCACCGCTTGCTGTAGCATTTCTTCAAGTGCCCCCATTTCATCATTTACCGCTATCCGTAAGGCCTGGAAAACCTGGGCAAAATATTTATTTGGATTGCCTTTTACGATTGCCTGAAGAGACTGTTTAAAAGCATTGATGGTTTTATAAGGAGTAATTCCTCTTTGCTCTACGATTGTTTTGGCAAGGGTTTTAGAGTTGGTTACCTCTCCAAATTTTTCGAAGATCTTGTGTAGCTCTGATTCTGTGGAATTGTTCAGAATATCAGCGGCTGTTACAGGCTGCCTGTTATCCATGCGCATATCTAAGGCAGCATCAAACCTGGTAGAAAAACCTCTTTCCGCCTCATCAAACTGGTGGCTTGAAACGCCGAGGTCTGCGAGGATGCCATCTACCTGGGTCTGTTTATGAAGACGTAAAAATTTTTGCAGGTGTCTAAAATTCTGGGCCACAAAAATGATACGTTTGTCGTTGGGTACATTTTTTCTGGCCGCTTCATCCTGGTCAAAAACAATGAGCTTCCCTTCTTCATCCAGCTTTTTCAAAATTTCCCTGCTATGCCCACCACCACCAAATGTGCAGTCTACATAAACGCCGGCAGGCTTTACTTCAAGGGCCTCTATGGCTTCCATCAACAAAACCGGTACATGGTAAGTGCCGGACTGATCGGCTGGATCCTGATCTTCCCTTATGTTCTTGGAGTTTCCCATACTAATCAACTTAAGGTCAAATCAACCTATCGCCAGGTTTATTCATTACATCGTTGGCCAGGTTGCTAAAGGCCTCGGGGGTAAATGATTCAAAGAACTCTTTATACTTGGTTTTATCCCAAATCTCAATTTTGTTTACTGCCGAAACAAGTACGATATCTTTCTCCAGCGATGCATGTCCCATTAAATTCTTGGGCAGCAACAGGCGCCCTGCTGTATCCAGATCTACTTCAGTAGCACCGTTCAAAAAATACCTGCGAAATTCTCTTACTTTGGGATCGAAATCGTTCAGTTGACTAATCTGGGTAAAGATGGGCTCCCAGGTAGGTAGAGGGTACAGGGTAAGGCATTTCTCAAATCCCCGGTTTATTACAAATTGGGCTGTAGCATCCTGCGGCAGTTGCTTTTTAAAGCCGGCCGGCAAAAGGAATCTTCCTTTCGTATCGATGGTTGCTTCGTACTCGCCCAAAAAGCCTATCATGAAGGGAATGTAAGTTGGTTATTAAGTATTATTCACACAAAATAACACTTTTTCCCACTTTAAGACACTTTTTTAGAAAAAGTTATTTATCCACAGGAGGTTATGTATGCTGGTAAGCATTTTGGGCAGATTTGGCATTCGGCAGCTGTGAATTGAATGTGGATTACTGTGGAAACCTGTGGGTAACCGAAAATGAGGGAGGTAGGGTGCAGGCAATATTGCTGGATAGAAGAGGACATACAATAAGTTGGAGCGTTAAAAGGCTATTTTGCCAGCGGAAGGCTAATGGTAAAACAGCTGCCTTTGCCTAGGGTACTTTCTGCCTTAATGGTACCATGGTGAGCCATTACCATGGTTTTTACATAGCTCAGGCCGAGGCCAAAACCTTTTACGTTGTGAATATTGCCGGTATGGGCCCGGTAAAATTTTTCAAAAATGCGACTGAGGGTTTCCTTATTCATACCAATACCATTGTCTTCAATCTTTATCTTAAAGTGCTGCCCGGTATTTGAAGTAGTGAGCTTAATATGGGGATTGTCTTTAGAATACTTTACGGCATTGTCTAAAAGGTTGTTTACAAAATTTATAAAGTGTACTTCATCGGCAAGTATTACATCATTGGCAGCATCGAGCTTTACCTCTAACACACCATTTTTTTCCTGGATAGGCAAGGTCATGTTGTTCACAGCAATTCCTATGAGGTTATGAGCTCCGTGTCGGTTCAGGTTGAGTTGTACTTCCCGCTTGTCCAGCAAAGCTGCCTGAAGTATGGCTTCTACCTGCTTGTTCATGCGCTTGTTTTCCTCCTTTATAACTCCGGTGAAGTACTGGGTTTTCTCTTTATCGCCCATTACCTTTTCATTTTTTAAAGCATCTACCGCCAGCGAAATGGTGGCTAGTGGCGTTTTGAACTCATGGGTCATGTTGTTAATGAAGTCTGACTTGATTTCACTCAATTTTTTTTGCTTGAGTAAACTGCGAATGGTGATGTAAAACGCCGTGGTGATGATGAGTGTGAAAAGTATGGATCCCATAATGAACCAAAAGATTTCCCTTAGTACGATGGAGCGCTCATTTGGTACTATTACCACAAGCACTTCTTCCATTGTTAAGTTTTCCATACTGGAGCCACTCGGTGCAAGCAAGGGGTAAACATGCTGAAAATTATTGACGGTATCAATTGCATACTTGTAGAAGCCTTCCGTTTGAATTTCTTCTCCCAGGATATTGTTTTGAGCAATTGCAAACTCAAAAGGAACGTCCCTTGTGAGGTATTTGTTGAGTGAGTGTTTGAGTATTTCGCTTATTTCCTCTTTGCTGAACCGTTGAATAACAGAATTCCTCATAAATTCCAGGGGGCTTTTTTCTGAGGGAAAAAGTAATTCTTTGCGCTTTTTTGTGTAGGGCAGAATATTTTTTTCTACCATCATCTTTTCTGCAGCTTCTGCTGTGGCACGGCTAATATTTTCCGAAAGTTGCTGTTCCTTTATATCCTTGGCACTTTGTATCCATTTAATTTGAAAAAAAATAAGTCCCAATAAGCTAAGCAAGGTGAGTACCGTAATGATAGGGAAAATTTTTTTCATGAATGGCGTGCTAAACTTGAATACCTGTTATATCACAAATCTAAACCATTAACCTTTTTAAACAGTTTATATAAAAGAACTATTTTTATAATTAACGCCGCATTACCAGCTACGCTGGCGCTATTTTTTATTTTCTTTTTTGCAATAAAATCTTACTTTAGGAATATGATTTCACCTGCATCAGGTATATTGTTAATAGCAGAACCGTTTTTAAAAGATCCTTCTTTTATGCGGTCGGTGGTGTTGCTTTGCAGGCATGAAACAGAGGAGGGAAGTTTTGGTTTTATACTCAATAATTTGTTTCCCCAAACATTAGACGAATTGCTTCCGGTGCTGGCAGGCTTTGACTGGCCGGTTTATAAAGGCGGGCCGGTGCAACCAGACACTTTGCACTATGTGCACCAATACCCTCAACTACTGCCAGAATCTGTAAAACTAACCGATGAATGCTACTGGGGTGGCGATTATAGTATTCTGAAAGAGCTTATACTTGAGGGAAGTATCGCCCCGGAAAAAATAAAGTTTTTTTTAGGATACAGTGGATGGAGCGAAGGACAGTTGTTGGGAGAAATTGAAGAGAACAGTTGGCTAACCGTAGAGGCAACCAGTAAAATTATTTTCGATACTCCGCAGGATGCCATTTGGAAAGCCAGCCTGATACAGATGGGCGGAAAATATGAAAGAATGATTCACTTTCCTACAGACCCACAATTGAACTAAGTCAGAAATGGTGAAAAGTAAACGGTCAAAGGTGAAAGGTCAAAGGTGAAATTGGAGCCGCTAACTTCTATTTCTTAACCGTCGTCATCTTCGAAAGTCCCACTTCTAACAACTATATTCACCAAAATTTTTCATTGCTCTACCGGCTGCTAAAAATACCTGCATACTTAAGCTTTTGGTTATACTGCAGGCAATTGCGTATAAACTATAAAGCTATACTTGCTACAAAGGGACCATTGCTCATTGCCTGCAACCATCCCAATTCTTTTTTAGACGCCATCATCATTTCGTCCCTGTTTAAAAGGCCTGTTTACTCTCTTGCAAGGGGCGATGCGTTCAAAAATAAATGGGCTGCTGCATTACTCCGGTCTTTAAAAATGTTACCCATATACCGCAGCAGCGAGGGTGTGCAAAATATGGAACACAACTACAGTACGTTTGCAGCCTGCAAAGAAATTTTTAAAAAGAATGGAATTGTTTTGATTTTTAGCGAAGGCAGATGCGTGAACGAATGGCACCTACGCCCCCTCATGAAAGGTACAGCAAGGCTTGCTACAAGCAGCTGGGAAGATGGTATCAACCTGGCCATTCTTCCCACAGGTATCAACTACCAAAGCTTTTCTGTTTTCGGAAAGAATATAGATCTGAATTTTGGTGAATTCATCTACAAAAAAGATCTGCCTACAAATGATAGCTTCGGAAAATCGATCAATGCATTGAACGAATTATTGTACGGGGCACTTAGACCCCTGGTATATGAAATTGATAAACAGGATACCAGGGCCCTTTATCAAAAACTGGGAGCCCCGGTTTCTATTTTACAAAAAATTTGCCTTGGCCTACCTGCTGCAATAGGCTACGTTCTGCACGCTCCATTGTATCTGGTGGCCAAAAAAATTGCCGCCAGAAAGGCGTTTCATAGTGACCATTTTGATTCTATCCTTATTGGCATTTTGTTTTTAAGTTACCCGGTTTACCTGGTCTTGATTAGCTTTTTAGTTCATATGCTAGCCGGCGCACAGTACTGGCTGTTGGTTTCTTTCATGCCCTTTTTGGCCTGGAGTTTCCTGATGGTAAAAAAACAATTTTAAAAATTAGTGGCACAAAAAAACCTCGCAAAAGCAAGGTTTTTTCTTTCAATATTATTGTAATACCAGGTTTAAACTTCTGAAGCACCTTCCACTAAAACCGTAGTCTTATTGTTTAATACTTCTACAAATCCTCCCTGTATGGTGTAAGAAGTTGTATTAGTTTTATCTTTTAAAATTTTGAGCTTACCTGCTTTAAGCGCACTTACCATGGGCGCATGCTTGTCTAAAACTTCAAACAAACCACTGATGCCGGGCAACTGAACGCCATAAACATCTCCGCTAAAAATTTTACGATCTGGTGTTAATATTTCTAAAGTCATGTTTACAATTTGATAATTTGGTAATTTGATAATTTGACAATGTCTTCAACCAGCACATCTTCAAATCAGCACATCATCAAATTAATTACGCCTGAGCCGCCGCCATCAACTTCTTACCTTTTTCTACTGCATCTTCCAAAGTACCTACCAGGTTGAACGCTGCCTCTGGGTATTCGTCTACCTCGCCATCCAAGATGGCATTGAAACCACGAATAGTGTCTTCTATTGGAACCAACACACCTTTTAAACCGGTGAACTGCTCTGCCACAAAGAAAGGCTGAGAAAGGAAACGTTGTACTTTACGAGCTCTTGAAACGATGAGTTTATCTTCGTCACTCAATTCATCCAAACCAAGAATAGCAATGATATCCTGCAATTCTTTATAGCGCTGTAAAATTAATTTAACCCTGTCTGCAGTGTTGTAATGCTCTTCGCCGACAATGGCCACGGTTAATATCCTTGATGTAGAATCCAAAGGATCTACTGCTGGATAAATACCAAGATCCGCAATTTTACGACTCAATACAGTAGTTGCATCCAAATGCGCAAAAGTGGTAGCCGGCGCCGGATCGGTTAAATCATCCGCTGGTACATAAACTGCTTGCACGGAAGTAATGGAACCATTTTTTGTGGAAGTGATACGCTCCTGCATCAAACCCATTTCTGTAGCCAGAGTAGGCTGATAACCCACCGCTGATGGCATACGACCTAGCAACGCCGACACCTCAGAACCTGCCTGGGTAAAACGGAAGATGTTGTCTACAAAGAAAAGGATATCCTTACCCTGGCCTTCACCGTCACCATCACGAAAATATTCTGCAATAGTTAAACCACTCAATGCCACACGAGCCCTTGCGCCGGGTGGTTCATTCATCTGACCAAAAACGAAAGTAGCTTTTGAATCCTTCAGACCTTCCATATCTACAGAAGCCAGATCCCATCCGCCTTCTTCCATGCTATGCTTAAATTTTTCGCCGTAGTTCATGATGCCTGCTTCAATCATCTCACGCATCAGGTCATTTCCTTCACGGGTTCTTTCTCCCACACCTGCAAATACCGAGACACCATTATAGGCTTTCGCAATATTGTTGATCAATTCCTGGATCAATACCGTTTTACCCACACCTGCACCACCAAACAATCCGATTTTACCACCCTTTGCATAGGGCTCAATCAAATCAATTACCTTGATACCGGTGAAAAGGATTTCATTGGCGGTACTCAGGTCTTCAAATAAAGGCGGCTTAGCATGAATCGGGCGACCGTTTTCTTTGCTCACCTGGGGTAAACCATCAATGGCATCACCGGTTACATTAAACAGGCGGCCCTTGATACCATCACCCACTGGCATAGCAATTGGCTTGCCGGTGTCAATTACTTTAGTACCACGCACCAAACCTTCGGTACCATCCATTGCAATCGTTCTCACACTGTCTTCGCCCAAATGCTGCTGCACTTCCAGCACCAGTTTATCACCATTTTCACGGATCAATTCCAACGCATTTAAAATTTCGGGAAGCTTTGATTCGGCATCAAACTGCACGTCTACCACAGCGCCGATGATGGATTTTACTTTACCGGTATTGGCCATAAAATGTATTTAAAATATAAATGGTTTGTATTTCAGGGCGCAAAGGTAAGGCTTGAGGGTTGTATTTAAAAATTGGGAAAGAAGTTTTTTTAAGCTCCGCAGCCAGCCTCACAACATGGCGGCAAACATGCTTCGATGGTGAATTTCCGGAGACATTCTACACTGCAGATTGAACTTTTAACATGGCGGAATAAATAGCCCTATTTTTGCGATCATACATCAAAATTTAATTATGAAATATATCTTACCGGTTTTGTTCATCGGCTCTGTAGTGATTGCCTGCTCTCCCGCAGCCAGGTTCAGGAAAGATGAGGCAGCTTTTAACGCCAGCAAGGTGGTGATGAGTTTCACCTCCATTGCAGACATGAATGATGCTCATTTCGATATTAAGGAAAATAATTATTTTGAATTTTACCGCCAGCTTTTCGACAGCGTTAAAAACACAAATTACCCCGGCACTTATACCCGCAAGGGCGATACGCTCTACCTTAAGTATTACGATCCCAAAGGAAAAACTGTGCTAGGGAGCAAAGCGGTGGTGCAGGAAGGCAAAAAAGAAATTGCTTTTTATAAGTAGGATTGGAAGGTTTTGATGTTTAACATCTAAGATTTAACGCTCTTAAGATTTGAAGGCCCTTGCATTATCTGGCACCATAGTCCTAAGCCAAATCATAAATCCGAAACCAGTTTAGGCTTTTTATTAGCAACCCAAACACCTGCCAATATTATAAATACCGACAACACCTGCTTCCACCCCACCTGTTCTCCGAAGATGATTCCCCAAAAAATGGCTACGGCCGGGATGCCATATGTTACCATAGAGGCAAAAACGGCACCTGCCCGTTTTAATAAAACATAGAACAGGATAGTCGCCAGGGCTGTACCAAAAATTCCTAAAGTAGCTGCATAGCCCGTAGAGAGCAATATATCCCTTTGCAAAAAATCATTGTCGAAATAGCCGGTAAAAAATAGCACGAATGCAGCCGGGATGGCATTTAAACCAAGACTCACTGAAGCTATTGTTACAGAACTGACTGCTGACAGATGGCGATGAACCATATTCACGTTATAGCCATATAAAGAGGTAGCCAATACAACATATAAGATACTTACCACATTGCTGTTTTCTTTAAAACCGGGCTGGCTAAAGAATAATAGCAGGCTACCTGTAAAAGCCAGCATGATGCCCCAGATTTTATTTCGAGGCGTGGTAGTTTGAAAAAAGACTGCCCCGGCAATGATCACAAAAATGGGCGTAAGTGCATTCAGTGTGCCGGCCAGCGAACTGTCTATATCCTGCTCCGACAGGCAAAACAGGTAGGCCGGGATCAAACTCCCCAACATACCAGACATTAAAAGAATTCCCCATTTATGCTTTGGAATATGACGAATGTTGAATAGGCGACCGGAGACAGTACCAATCCCGCTGCTACAATGCGTATAGACGCCACCTGGTAGGCAGACAAATGCAATAGTCCTCCTTTAATTAAGATGAAACTGCTCCCCCAAATAAATGACAATGCAATAAATAAAAACCAGTTAGTGAATTTGTTGTTCATGGCCTGTAGTGGAGCGCAAAGTTGATTGAAAATAAATCAGCATAACAATATTTTTTTCCTATTTTGATGAGATATTAAAAATATGTTTAAATAAAAAAAGTAAAACAATGGGTATTGTAAAAGAATTCAGAGAATTTATAGCCAAAGGAAATGTGATCGATTTGGCAGTTGCGGTAATCATTGGAGCAGCTTTTGGTAAAATTGTTACATCGTTTATAGAGGACGTAATTACACCGCTACTTTTAACGCCTGTTTTAAAAAAAGCCGGTGTCGACAAAATTGAAAACTGGGCTCCTGGTGGCATTTACTGGGGTAAATTTTTAAACGCTGTTCTTACATTTCTGGTGATTGCTTTTGTTATTTTTTTGCTGGTAAAGGGTCTCAATTCCTTTAAGAAGAAAGAGGAAGCTGCACCAGCGGGGCCTTCTACTACAGACCAATTGCTGATGGAAATTCGGGATGCACTTAAAAAACAAGTTTAATGTTTATTGCACACGCCTTGGGTTTAGCACTGCCGGATTTTTTTTAATAAAAATACAGGTCGAACTTTTCCCAAACCAGAAGTGCACCTGTGCCCGGATATAGTTATGTTGCCACAACATTGGATGCAAAATTGACCGATACATAAACTTCAGCTTAAATTTTGATAGATGTACGATGCTGATGCTCAGAACGCACCCAGCCAAAGGCCTGCACCCCAACTATTACAGTTAATGGATATGGGGTTTACCAATAATTTTAATACCAAAAAGCCATAATTTTACCGCCCTTGCCGGCAGTTGCCCTGCGGGACTTTTAAAGCGTGATAAAAATTTTATAGTGAACTCCACCACCTACCAGATAAAGCTTGACCAATTTGAAGGACCTTTTGACCTCTTGCTTTTTTTTATAGAAAGAGATGAACTGGATATCTACAATATCCCTATTACCAAAATAACGAACGAATTCCTGGATCATATTCACCAATCAGAAAAACTCAATATCGAGCTGAGTAGTGAATTTATTCTTTTTATCAGCACGCTCATGCGCATCAAGGCAAAGATGCTGCTGCCTCGCAAAGAACTCGATGCCTCAGGCAACGAAATTGATCCCCGGCAGGAACTGGTAGATAAAATTCTTGAATACAAGAAGTTTAAAGAAGCTTCCATGGTAATGGCAGAACTGGAAGCGGAGCGCATGCTCATGCTCAAAAGAGGAAACCTGCAAAGAGAATTATCTCAAATAGGGGAAGAAGCAGGCGAAGGCACCGAAATACAAACGCTTACACTTTTTAAGCTGATGAAGGCCTTTGAAAAAGTGATACTCCGCATACAGGAGAAAAATAACAAGCCGGTGCACACCGTAGTGCAATATGATTATACCATGGAAGGCATCAGGCACTATATGCTCACCATCAGCAGGAAAGAAAAAACACTTTCTTTCGAGAAAATTTTTGAGCCCTGCGAAAACCGCATTCATGCCATCTTTATTTTTCTGAATATGTTAGAGCTCGTGCAGCAAAAATTCATGAGTATCATTACCGGGGAAGGAAGAAATAACTTTATTATTGAATACAACGAACACCGGGAAGAAGACCAGTCTACTGCCTTAACCGAAGATGATTGGACAAACGTATACTAATCACACAACTCATATTTTGTAGAAAGCAATTCCCCACAGGAGTTGCTTTTTTTATAGAATGCCACGGGAGCGGAAATTGCTGAGTAACAGTTTCTACAAATCATAAATAAGCTGTACTAAAAATTGTTGGCACAATATTTCAAATAGGTGTACTAAAGAGTAAACCCATTTTATGAAAATTGTGAATAGTGAGCTTGATAAAAAACAGCTAAGAAGGAAGGTCATATCCGTTGCAGATGCAGTAGCCATGAATGCTGCACCCGAGTACTGGATAACTTTTAAACATGCGGGTCTTCACGTTTTAGCATTGGTATCTGTTGCCAAACTTTTTATAAGCCAACTGGACATTAATTAATTCCTCCACCCTAAAAGTTCCCAATGAATAACTCCGCTTTAGCCGTAAAAGAATTACAGACCTTGATGCTGGCCAACTACGAGAGGATGGTTGCCTTTGAGCAAGCCGCCTTTAACGCCGACTCTAGCCAACTAAAAAGCTACTTTGAAGAAAAAGCCACTGAAAGTGAACAGAACATTGCGGAACTTAATGCGGTTTTGTACAGTTTGAACCAATCTTATTTTGATGCAGCAACCGAGGCTTCCAAAAATTTACTTGGCACTACCCATCTCTTTACGGGTCAAAAGAACATACAGTTACTTTTAAAGCACCTTCAATATTTGGAAAAATCAGTCATTGGCTGGTATAAAAAAGGTATGAAAAATTTAAAAGGTCTTTCACACAATATCACCCTCCTTTTAGGAAAACACTATACAGAGCTCCAGGCCTCGCACGTGTACGTACAAAATTGCTAGATATCGATTCCTTCGTAACTCTTACAGCAGCGCTTTAAAAAGGCGCTGCTTTTTTGTAGCTTCGATTGTTCGGCTAACACCGGCAAAAAGGCAGAACATCAAATGGCATCATATTTGATGTTTAAACATTAATTAAAACTTTTGTTATGAAAATGAGCATTTACAAAGCCAGCGAAAGAGGCAGCGCCGACTATGGTTGGCTAAAACCAAATTATTACTTTAGCTTTAGTAACTACCATAATCCAGAAAAAGTAAGATTTGGTTTGCTTAGGGTACTCAATGATGATTTTATTGCGGGCGGGGGTGCTTTTGGC
>JANPJW010000171.1:0-3335 GCA_031425715.1 Chitinophagaceae bacterium
CGGAAAACTCCGGGCCTTTTTCAAAAGTTGCTTTATCAATAATGGTATTGGGATTGAAGATGGTAATGTCAGCATCAGCACCAACTTGTATTCTTCCTTTGAAGCGCATCATGGGTGCAATACCTTCTAATCTTTTTGCAGGAAGTAATGTCATCTTTTCAATGGCGGTGTTCAAGTCAATCACTTTGTCTTCTCTTACATATTTGCCCAACACCCTGGAGAATGTTCCGGCTGTTCTTGGATGAGCCAGCTTAGCATAAGTCATTCCATCAGATGCTATCATAACTCCCGGAGCAGCAATACCAGTTTTAATCCATTCGGGTTTCATTACATGGATAATCACAACGCCGCCGGTTTTACGATACGTTTCAAAACTTTGTTTGGTAAGTCGTTCGCCTGTGGCAACCCACTGCAAATCGCCGTAACTTATTCCAAGCCGTTGTTGCCAGCCTTCATCAAACATGGCGCTTTGTAGTGAAGTAGAACCAGCCGTGTAAGGATACAATTCAGTGCTAATATCAAACCCCTTGTACTTAGCGGCTGTCACCATATCTATCGATAGCTGAATATTGCCCAGCGACATACTATTAATATGAACAATGTGCAAGGGAGCATTAGTTAGAATTGCGTCCGTTATTACTTCCTGAATTGAAATAATATCGGGGTTCCGTACATGTGTAAATACCAGCGTATTCAATTCTCCGGCTAATTGAAAAACTCTGTATAGTTCAGTGGGATTTGTTTTGGGCAAATAGCCAATGGGTGCGGCAATGCCAATGCCGCCTTCATTCAAAGCAGCCTTGATGTTTGCCAATGTTTGATTCATTACGGTTGACGAAATAGATTCATTGGCTGCCCGCAAAATAGTGTTGGTCATTGTTCCAATATTTGCTTCGCCCTTCTGCGTAATTTGCAGTAAACTATCTACAGCGTTTTGGTAATTACCTAACGCTTTAAAACGTTCAAACGGCCAGTTAACACTTGCACCGTAGTTAATGAGTGCTTTACCTTTTCTGGATTCGTACCATTTACCTAAATGTTCGATACCCCATTCTAACTCCAATGCGGTTGTTACTCCATCATGCAATTGGTATTCCTGCTCTACATTGCTGCGGCCGTGTATATGCAAATCAATAAAGCCCGGGGCCACAATTAAACCACGAGCATCTATTGTTACTTTTCCTTGCAGGGATCCACTGCTGATCTGTGCAATGCGGCTATTGAGAATACCAATATTTTTAATGGCATCTAATTTTGTTTCGGGATCAATCACACGGCCGCCTTTTAATACTACGTCATAGATTATAGTTGATTGCGTGAAAGCTGTAAACGAAAGCGTGAAGAATATTGCAGTAAGTAATTGTTTCATATTGATGAATTTTATTTGATCCGCTTATATTTTTTTAACAGGTCAATCACTAATTGATGCGGCAATGCAAACGCTTTATTCCCATTAATGCCTTCCATTGTTTCTGCAGCCACCATTGCATTGATGATCGCTTCTTCCACTGCCTGTACTGTTGCATTGAATAATGGATTGATTTCGTCATTTGGCAATACATCAACTTTGGTAAAACTTTCTCTTTGAAAAGCTGTAGGATTAGCAGTAGAGAAAGTAATAAATATATCACCTGAACCATTTTCTCCACGGCCGCCAACTTTACCAACACCTAATGCAATTCTTGCGGAAATTCTTTTTAACTGGTGAGGCAGCAACGGTGCATCGGTTGCTAACACCACAATAATAGAACCATCGCCGGGTTGATAGGACGGAGGTGCTTTAAATTCATAATTCAAGGTGTCCTTCAGTTCTCTGCCAACAGGCACACCGGCAATTTCAAAGTTATTTTTACTTCCGAAGTTGGATTGCACCAATACACCAACTGTATAAATGGAGTCTTTAATTTTTATCACTCTTGATGCAGTGCCTGTTCCCGCTTTAAAACCCAAACACATCATGCCTGTTCCGCCACCTACATTGCCTTCTTTTATAAAACCGCTCTTTGCACTATCCAATGCTTCGTACGCATTACTTTCTTTTACATGAAATCCATAAATGTCATTTAAAAAACCATCGTAAGTTTCTGCAACAACCGGATAGGTGTACCAAAAATCTTCCTTGTACCATCCTTTCTTTACATACCATTTCAATACGGCATCTCGAACTGTGCCCACACTGTTTGTATTGGTAATCATTACAGGGCCTTCTAAAAAACCTGACTCCGTTATCCAGGTGGTTCCCGTCATTTCACCATTACCATTTAATGAATACCAGTTTGCATAAACAGGATTATTGTTTAATCCTCTCGGCAAAATGGCTGTAACGCCGGTACGTACCGGTCCTTTGCCTCTTATGTTTTTACCTGTTCCCGAAATGATGGTACTGTAACCAACCTCCACAGCTTTTACATCCGTAATGGCATTGAATTTTCCGGGTGTTCCATCAAACGGAATTCCGATATCTCTTGCACGGGGCTTTTGAGCAGCAGCTAACTGTACAATTGCAGTAAAACATAAAATGCCGGCTATTATTTTTCTCATAATGATAGATGTTTGGCTTATTTCATTTCCTCTTGTAGAACAGCACAAAGTACTGCAATAAAAAAACAGGCGACATGTTCAGCCGCCTGCTTCTTATTATCTATTTTGAGTCCATGTTATAAATTTCCCGGATGCACAAATACTTGCCATCACGTTTTTCATACACGGCAATATACTTTCCACCTCCTGTTGTTTTACCAGCGGCATCTTTGTAAATCGCTCTTCCAACTTCGGTTGCCACATCACCTTGTGCATACACATCAATAGTTTCAAAAGCAATGCTGGCATAGGTAGATGGTTTAGCGAAATCGGCTTCCTGCTTTTTTTTGATAGCGTCTTTACCAGTAACCATGGGTTCTCCATCGGGCATGCTTACAGCATCATCGGCATACAGGGCCATTAACGCATTGATATCTTTTGCGTTTTGAGCAGCTGCCCATGCATTTTCAATAGCAACTATTTCCGAGCGGATCTGTGTAAGATCTGGTTGAGCGGGTTCAGCTACGGTGGCTGCTGCCGGGGTTTCCTTTTTTTCTGCTTCCTGGCAGGAAGCAAATAGCAATACGCATGAAGCGTATCCAATAAGAAGCATTGACTTTTTAATGTTGTTTTGTTTTAAATTAATAATAAAGACCAATTTTAAAGTTGAACTACAAATAACTCAACCACCACTTTTTTTTGTGGGCTTGTTTATGGCTATCGAACTTTTTACACAGTGGATAAAGCAACGCAATTATAACAATCCAGATCAGGTAAACGGTAACCAGGCTAAATCCAAAACCTTTTAATGCTTC
>JANPJW010000172.1:0-2600 GCA_031425715.1 Chitinophagaceae bacterium
CAACAGCGGGCGGCTGGAGGAGATTAACTTTTACTCCGAAATGGAGAAGCCAATGGTGAGCAGGTACACTGCCATTACTGGTGCAGCCTCTGTTTCTTATCATGCCACCCGAAATGCCTATGTCACAGATTCGCTGTATAGCAACGATTTTCGTTACAGTTATGCAGCAGCAGATGTATGGGCCGGGTATAATATTGGTTACAACTCCGGCAAAAAAAAGGATTCTGAGAACCGGCTGCGACACTTCGTAGCAGCCCGGGGCTTTTACAATATTTTTAAAGAAGTGCCTCTTAAATTTTTGCAGGAATACAACTTTCGTTATGCAGACATTAACGGGGTATTGTTTGCATACAGTTTATACAGGCAAAACTTTTACCGCACCAATTTTATTTATGGTTTTGGTAGAAACGAAGATGTGCCAGAAGGTTTGAATGCTACCGTAACCACCGGCTACACTAACAAGCAAGGTGTAAAAAGGGCTTATTACGGCGTAGAGATGGATGCCAGCAAGTTCAATAAAAAGGAAGGCCTGTTTTCCTATTCTATAAAGGCTGGGGGCTATGTCAACAACAGGAAACTTCAGGATGTAGACCTGCTAGTGGGCGTTACCCATTTTACTAAATTATTTAAGTTAGCTCCAAACTGGTACAACCGTAGTTTCATGGGTATATCCTACACCCAGCAATTAAAAACTTTTTTAAATGAGCCCTTGTTTTTGCAGTCAGATTTTGGTCTTCCGTTTTACAGGGGCAATGTTGTAGAGGGGCAAAGGCGAACAACGTTTAAGTTGGAGTCGGTATTTTTTAACATGAAAAAAATTGCTGGTTTCCGGTTAGCGCCCTTTGCATTCACCGATCTCACCATCATGCAACCTTTTAATCAGCCATCCGCTAAGTCTAAGGGTTACCCGGCATTTGGCGGCGGAATGCGTACCCGAAATGAGAACCTCGTTTTTGGTACAATGGAATTGAGAGGCTATTTCTTTCCAGAGGCTGAAGCCGGTATGCAAAATTGGAAAGTAGAACTTAGCACCAAACTTTTATTCAAATACAATAGTAGTTTCATACGCAAACCCGAATTTGTAAGGCCCAATTAATTTTAGAGCATGTATACAAGGGAGCAGGCCTCTATTATCAAGCAACAATTCTGGACCCGGTTTGGGAAGTACATGGCGCCCATCTTATCTGCAGACGGAGAAAAAATAAACTGGATGAATTATAAGACAGGCATCAGGCATATAAACTTTCGGATGAATGCTACCCAGGGTTCTGCTTATATTGGCATAGAGATAAACCATAAAGATGATGTTCAGGCAGCGGCATTGTATAAACAATTTAGAAAATGTGAACAGATGCTTGAAGATACTTTGCAAGAAAAATGGCAATGGCAGGCTGTATACGAGAATGAGCACCATCAAATATTAAGTACAATTAGCCTCACCCATCCGGGTTGTAATGTCTTGAAGGAAGCTGACTGGCCTGCAATTATTTCTTTTTTGAAACCCCGCATCCTGAAACTAGATGAGTTTTGGTGCGAGCATAAAATGATTTTTGAAATGATAGGATGAGTTATTTTTTTAAATGATTTTGAACTTAGCAGGTATTATAAATGTTTACAAAAAAAAAGAAAAATATGAAATGGATTAAACAAACCAGGGTAGCAGTGATTGTAACCCTCACCATGGCCGTGGCTGCCTGTAATGAGCAAGCTGCAAAGACAGATGCTTCGCCTGCAGCTACCGAGCCTGTAGCTGCTCAAATCAAAGAGGAAGCGGTTTCTTATACATCTTCTGACGGAGTAGCTATGAAAGGTTGGTTGGCTTACGACTCTGCCAAAACTGAAAAACGCCCGGTAGTATTGGTGGTTCCCGAGTGGTGGGGTCTGAACGACTACGCCAAATCGAGAGCAAAGCAATTGGCCGAACTCGGGTACGTGGCCATGGCGGTAGACTTTTACGGCAACGGTGCCCAGGCCGCTACTCCAGATGAAGCAGGCAAAATGGCAACACCGTTTTACACAAATCCGGCCATGGCAGCGGCAAGATTTAATGCAGCGCTGGCTAAAGTTAAAACGGTGGCACTTGCAGATACCAACCAGGTAGCAGCAATCGGTTATTGTTTTGGAGGTGCCCAGGTATTAAACATGGCCAGGCTTGGTAGCCCATTAAAAGGCGTAGTAAGTTTTCACGGCAATCTTGTAGGGGTGCCCGCAGATAAAAATTTACTCACGGCCAAAATATTAGTTTGCCATGGAGAAGCAGACCCTTTTGTACCTGCTACAGAAGTTGCCCTATTTAAGAAGCAAATGGATTCCATTGGTGCTAACTATACCTTTAAAAGTTATGCCAACGCTACCCATGCTTTTACTAACCCTGGCGCTACAGAAATGGGTAAAAAGTTCTCTATGCCAATTTCCTACAATGCTGCTGCAGACACAGCTTCATGGAATGATATGAAAACATTTTTTGCACAAATATTTAAGTAACATAAAGAACAGCATAAAAAAAGCGACCATTAAAACGGTCGCTTTTTTTATGGTTTTTAAAATTCTTTTATTGCTTAATTAATTTGTTGTTTGAAATAATTGTACCAGCCTAGTCT
>JANPJW010000173.1:0-7002 GCA_031425715.1 Chitinophagaceae bacterium
GATGAACTACCCAACTTTACGGGATTGTCCGGGTTGGCCACACTATAAATGAACATACCCGTTTGAGAGCCGATAAATAATTTATCCTGGTAGGGGTAAATCGTTTCAATGTCGCCCTGGCCGGGGTCAACTTTACCAATATAAGAAGGCAATGCAGCATTGGAGGTATTAAAAATTTTAAGATCGTCATAACTCACCGTGTACATCCTGTTATTGTGCAAAGCAAAACGTGCCATAGAACCGCCCATGCCATTGGGCGAAGCAGATTTTGCTGGCCCGGAAGCATTTGAAAAAAATACATCAGTTCTTCGGTTAAAAATGTTTCCTCCCTCATTGTTATACCTGCTTGTTACCATCGTATCTACCTTTACCCAGCTGGTTATTACTTTAGAAGAATCGGCCCTAAAATAACCATCATATGCCCGGTGCGGAAAAACGCCTTCAATAAAACCTTTCAGTACAACGTTTGCCGGGTTGGTAATATCTATCGTTACCAAATCTGTATAGCAATCTGCATACAAATAATTGCCACGAACTGCCAGGTCAATATTGCCCGGAATATTTATGAAGCCAATATTTTTAGGAGCTGCAGGATTGCTGTAATCAATTATATGCACGCCCTTGTTAAGGTCATTCAAAAAAACATAATTCCCTTTTGTAAATAATTTTCCCGGAGCGGTGAGGGGTTCGGCATTGCTGTTTTTAATATTCGCCCTTACTTCATCTTTTGTTTTATAAACAGGCCTGAAAAAAGTGTAGGATTCTTCTACGTAATCTTTTGTGCAGGCACTTAGCAATAGTACCGCCGCTGATAGCAAGCTTAAAACTTTTTTCATATCGAGATTTTTTTATTGATTCTTTACTGCGTAACAGCCATTGTTTACGCCCTATTTTAAAGGCTGACAACCTCACGCCTTATTTCGTTGCACTGTGGATGCTGGTTTTTAAAAAATATTTTAACTGCAATCCAACAATTGAAAAATGAGCGTTAGTACCCTGGTAGTTTTTAAATACAGGTTTAAGCTGGTAGTTTATAAACGGTTTTAAAGACAGGTTTTGGCTGAGCGGAAACAGCAACCCGGTTTTAAAAACAAATTGATCTTTGGTAAGTTGATTGTTGTCTCTGTAGTAACCCGGTAGCGAACTGCTATACTGCAACATGTTTGAACTAATTAAACGATTGTATGAAATGCCGTTTTCCCAATACATCCTAAACTTTTTTGCATCAACTATCTTCCAGGCAACATCAGCCGATAAACCAATAAAATGAAACTGGTTGCTATAACTCCGTGAAGTACCTGCACCTGCGGGCCTGTAAAACTGATCTACCTGTACCTGGTTAGAGGAGGTGCTGCTTACCAGCCTTAAGCTATCTACTCTGCTACCAATTTTATTTTTTGCGGAAAGAAAGCTGTAGTCCAGGCCAATGGAAATATCCAGCTTTTTATTGATTGATTTTTGTATCAATACTCCTCCACTCCAGTAAAAGGAAGCGTTTACAGGAGAGGGACCAGTATTTGGGCTTGGTCCGGATCCTGGCCCTGAATTGTACAAAGCATCAGCCCGCAATGATTTATTCAAACTAAGAATGCCGTTTGAAAAGCCAGACCTCCCCGCAGTAACATGTACACCCCGTTTCCATTTCCTTATTTTAATCGCTGCCGTTTTCTTTTGTGGCAGAGATCTAAGGCTGTCAGGAAGCGCTGATGTATCCTCCAATGAATCGGTCATTTTCAAATCATTGCTATTATTTTTTTCATCAATGGAATCAATGTTTATTTTATCAGTGAGAGCGATTGAATTGTCTGTAGAATTGCTGGAGACTTCCTTTTGAGGTTCAATATGTTTCATAGGGAAGTCATTTTTTAAACCAGGTGTTTGCGGAGTTTTAGCGCTTGAGTTTTCAACCTTGTCTTCAATGGCCGCAAGCATGATTTTGATCTTTACATTTCTTTGATTTATAAATATACCTGGCAGACTGTTCTTCTTTTCCGCTTTACCTTTTGTTCCAGAAGAGGCATTCTTTTCATCACCAACATTTTCCTCTTTACCTGGATTTTTTTCGCTGCTTTCTATGTGCTCACTTTTACCATTAAAAGGGGAGGCATTATTTTTTATCCCCGGGCTTGAGTTGGTTTCTTTAATATTTTTTTGTGCCAGCTTAGTAGCTACCACAGTGCTATTATTATCCTGCTGATTGAATAAAACAGCGGTAAAAATGCCAGCAGCAAGCAATGGCAACAAAAACCAATACCAAATAGCAAAGCGGCGCTTCTTGTCTTTGCGAATGCGGCGTTCCACTTCAGTCCATACCTGGGCAGAAGGTTCTATGCCAAAGCCCTCCATACTTTTGTTGACCTCTTCCTCAAATTCATTTTCCTGCATACGATTTATGTTTTGTTTCCAAATTATTTTTTTCTATCCAGCTTATAAGCAAGGCTCTTGCCCTTGCATACTGAGACCTTGAAGTGCCATCAGAAATACCCAACATTTCACCAATTTCTATATGGCTGTAGCCTTCAATAGCAAAAAGGTTAAAGACTGCCTGGTAACCCGGCGGAAGTTGGCGTATGATATCGGCTAGTTCTTTTGCCTGTAATTTTATTATGGGCGTTTCATCAACTACAGGGTGTAAGGGTGCTTCGGTAAAAACCATTTCCTGTTGATATTTTTTATTCTTCTTTAAAAAATTCAAGGCAGTGTTTACCATGATGCGCCGGATCCACGCACCTAGTTCTCCATCAAATTGATATTGCTGCAAATTGTGGTAAACCTTTACGAATGCATCCTGCATTACCTCTTCAGCATCCTTTAGCGATTTGGTATAGCGATAGCAAACCCCCAGCATGGTTTTAGCATACAGATCATATAATTGCTTTTGTGCATCGGGTTTATTGCGAAGGCACTCATTTACGAGTTGGCGTACATCCATAACTTCTTATGCAAATGCTGACAACGCTTTATCAAAGTACGTTGCATGAATGAACAGAAATATTCTGCAGGGTTTCTATTGCGTCCCAGCGGGGTTTTCGCAAGCATTGCATTCATTTCGTCAAGCGGTATCTGGGAAACACCGATGTACGAATAAACATGCAGCTAAAAGAGGCCTACGATGGTATTTGGCATACTTTATTTAATCATGAGGCAAGAAGATTCTAGGTCTGGGTTTCTTCGACAATTCTCTTTGATGCAGAAACTTAAATTGGCGAGAACCCCGCTGAGACACAAACATGACGGCTCTTCGAGTTTTGCATAGCACGGATGCGCAACATTAAGGTCAAGCCGCATATCTACGCAAGAGGTAGAGAAAACATAAGTTCTCTAAAGTTAGCAGCACCAACAAAAGCAAAAAAATAGCTTTTACTGTTTAAATATCAGTAAGGTTCCATCCAGTCCACAAACCCAGCCATGATTTGCATCCGTGAAATGCAGTTCGCCTAGCTCAGCGTCGGCAAGGCACACCACCTGCGTCCAACTGCCGGCACCATCAGTTGTTTTAAACACCCGTCTGTCAACGCATGCATACCCTGTTTGCTCGTTTAGAAAGTAAATGTCGGTAAAGCCCACCCCGTTGGGCAAGGGCGCTCTTACAACAAAACTATTACCGCCGTCTGACGATTTAAATATTTTACCTGAGCGTGCACCAATGTAAAGAACAGCAGTTGATACCGCATGCACCCCCGTTATGCCAAGACTAGTATCTAACGACACAGGTGAAGAAATGTTTATCCCATCCGTTCTGTAAACTTTGTTTCCACTCACTATCCACCCGCTGCTGTTGTTCACAAAAAACAGAGAAGAATAATCAGCCGTAGATGACAGTTGTGCGGTACCCTGCCCCCAGGTAGATCCACCATCTATCGTCTTATACAGTTTGTTATTACCCACGTAATAACCAATATTGTTATCCGTAAAAAACACATCAGTCACTTCGGAGGTCCTAGAGTGCGATATGCTTTGTGTGATGGCAGGTTGCGCTGCTGTAGATTGCAGTAAGCCTCCACGCCTGATAAAAAATGCCTTGTTATCCGCTGTTACAAACAGGTTGTCTATGTAGCTGCTTACAACTACCGGCGTCCAACTATTGCCACCATCTAAAGATTTTAAAAGCTGGTTTCCTGCGGCATAACCCGTTAGCGTGTTGTTGAAAAAAATGTCAGAAAATTGAGCCCCTTCAATAACTCTTTTGCTCCAGCCAACGCCAAGGCTGTCTACCTTAGGAGGAACAACAGGTGCATTCTCACCCTTTTCGCAGGCTGTCAGTTGAAACATAAAAAAGAGGGTGCACAAGGATACGATTGTTTTCATGGGTTAAATGTAGGTTAGGGGGCTGAGTTTAAAAATAAATTTTATTGATAATTACTTCAGGGTACAGAGCCATGGACTGTTTCGCAGAGGACAGATACGCCATACACACGTCGTCAAGCAGCTTATCTGCGCTAGAGGTGGCCGCCTCCATTTTCTTATTGACTGGTCTTATTTGTTATGATCAATCCCACTCCCGTTTGTATAACAACTGATGCGCCAGAGGAAATTTTTACGCTTCTGCAGGTGGTATTGGCGTTAATAACGGGGTTATTTGCCGTTTTACCAATAACTACGTCAGTGAATGGATCAGGTAGTAAAAGGCAACTCCAGTTAGCAGCATTTCCCCACGAAGTACTGACAGTTCCAGTCCAGTTTGCGTGAAATTTTATAATATTTATCGAACTATAAACGGTATTTAATCCTTTGGTTGCTACGCACCTGTACCTAAATCCATATGCCAAAGTTGTTGGATTAATTATATTTAAGGTATTGTTCATTACGCCCGAGTACCCCAAATTATTTGTAAGATCATTAAACACATTGCCTGTTGAATCCACTTGCCATTGGTAGCTAAACCCCTCTCCTGGATTGGGCATAACAAGACTGATTGTTTTACCTGGGCATACACTGATAACACTATCGATGACTTTTGTAGTTGTGGTGTTAGTTTGAACATATTCGTTGTAATCAAAACCAATATAGGCTGTATTTGTTACCTCATCGTTTTGTACCAAAGTTTTTTTAATTTGAATGCGATAACGTACAAAACCATGGCTCATTAGCTCATTGGTATTACTGTCGGGCAGGTAAATGTTATCAAACTTCCACTCAAGTGTGTTGTTTTTTAATTGCAACTTGTAAGGGTGAGAGGCAGCTATCATCTCTAAACTATTAAGATTTAGATTGCTGCTGAGGGTATCAATTAGCAATATATTAAAAGCGGTATCTGTACCTGTATTTTGAAAGCGCACTGTATAATCCAGCCAATGGCCAGCAGCAACTTGATCCGGGAAAATATTCCCGGCTGGCTTTACTGACTTATCATTGGGGTCAAAACTCGCAGTTACAACATGCAAGAGTGTGTCTACATCATTTGAGGTGTCTTGGTCATTCGTGACAGAACCTTCTGATATCAGTTTGAGCACCATGCCCGGCGCTGTGTTAGCTGTCAGTTGATAGGTAACAGTTACTGTTGCAGTTGTCATTGGCAAAAGCCCACTAAAACTCCAAGTATTAATTGTATCGCTTTGGGATATCGCAGTGGGGGCTGAACCTACAAAAAGTAGGTTTGCAGGATGCTTGAGTGTAAGCGTGCCCGAAAGCATTGTAGTGCCCACATTTTTATAAGCAATCTGATAAGATGCGCTTGATCCAGGCCGGGCCCGGGTAATATTAGTTAAATGGACCCTCAGGTCACTTTTATTTAACTCGGGAACCAAACCAAAGTTATTAAGAGAATCTACCTGCCCGAGTAGGCCGCCAAAAATTGCAACTTGGCTGTCCGGCATACTAGCATTGTAATAGTTGGGCATAGGACTTACAAAAATGCTGTAGCGTCCGGTATCTGCAATAATATTGTAGTCGCCAAGGGAATCGGAGATAGCATAAAACTCTACCTGACCCGATACCGCTTTTAACAGTACCCCACCCAAACCGATTTCTGAAAGCTCCTTAACTGCGTTGGCATTTGAATCGTAGTAAACATTGCCAAGCAAATTATTAGCGTCTGCAAAACGAGCAAGATATACACCAGTGATGTAGGCTGATGTCAGAAAAATATTATTGCCTAAATTAACACCCGAACTATAAGTGCCTGCTATATGAATCTGATTATCGCCATCAACGGCTATGACAGAATTACCTAGTTGACTGGAACTAAGTATTGCTTTGGCCCAAAGCAAACGACCATTCGGACTTAGTTTTATTGCAAAAGCATTGAAACTGTAAGCTGGTGTAAGTAGCACAACTGCTGGTCCGGGATCAAAATCTACTGGGGCGTCAAAAAGCCCGCTTATGAAGACGTTCCCGGAAGCATCTATACACATAGCACCAGGAAATGTAAATCGGCTCAGGCCGAATTGTTTTACAAAAGTAAAATTGCCTTCAGAGGTTAGTTTCACCAAGAACATATCCTTTGCGCCGACCTTAGTAAAATTAGAGATCCCCGGCCCTGGATCAGCATCGAAAGAATCAAAGGTTTCACCTGTAAGATACACGTTCCCAGATGGATCAGATTGTACAGCACTAACTGTGTTGGATTGTGCGTTTACATTGGGAGAGATAAATGTTTTTGCCCATTTAAATCCGAAATTATTATTCAATTTTAAAGCGAAGAGCTCTTGGTAGCTCGAAGGAGTAACATTATATTGCCCAGGACCCGGATCGAAATCTGTGGTCCCAATATATTTACCTGCGATAAGAATATTATTGGTAGCATCAGTACTCATTGATTGAGTAGAGATATTGCCCGGAAAAGCACTAAGAGTAACCAGGGTGCCATTGGTTGCCAGCTTACAAATACTTGAAGTTCCCCCATTTGGAGTGGTAACGATTCCCGGTCCGTGATCGAAGTCTGTAGCCGGAGGAGTATTAGAAATAAAAATAACATTGCCGATCTTATCCGAAGTAATAGCCTGGAGCAAACTTCCTGAACTGCTGCCACCGTAGGTTCTACACCATTGCAATGCGCCAGCC
>JANPJW010000174.1:0-6699 GCA_031425715.1 Chitinophagaceae bacterium
CCGCAATAACGATGAAGTAGAATGGTCTCTTCTTGGAACCATGTCTTTGTAATCTCATTTTGACAGCCATAAAAAATAGAAATTTTCTTGGTTGTGAATAAATAGGGTTTCTAATCTCCTTAAAAAAGGAGGACGAAGATAAGCAGCTACTTGGGATAATCCAAATAAATAGAATTCTTTAAGATTTAATAACAGATAAGTGCGTTTGCCACTATCTTCTGGGCATTCCCGGCATTTTACCCATCGGCATCTTATTCATCATTTTCATCATGCCCTTCATTTGTTCAAATTGTTTCAAAAAGGCGTTTACCTCTGCAATGTCTTTCCCTGCTCCTTTGGCAATACGGGTTTTGCGGCTTGGGGTGATGATGTCTGGGTTTCTTCTTTCTACCAGCGTCATGCTGTTGATCATGGCCTCAATGCCTTTAAAGGAATCATCGTTGATGTCGATATCTTTTATTTGCTTGCCCACGCCCGGTATCATACCCATCAGGTCTTTGAGGTTCCCCATTTTTTTAATCTGCTGCAACTGGGTTTTAAAGTCTTCGAAATCAAACTGGTTCTTGCGGATTTTCTTTTCTAATTTCCTGGCCTCCGCCTCGTCAAATTGCTCCTGCGCTTTTTCTACCAGGCTCACAATATCACCCATGCCTAGTATACGCTGGGCCATCCTTTCCGGATAGAACACATCCAGTGTATCCATCTTTTCTCCGCTGCTGCTAAACTTAATGGGCTTGTTTACGGTGTATTTGATGGAAAGCGCTGCACCCCCACGGGTATCGCCATCGAGCTTTGTTAGCACTACCCCACTAAAATCCAGGCGTTCGTTAAAGGCTGCCGCTGTGTTCACGGCATCTTGCCCGGTCATACTATCTACGACAAACAAAATTTCCTGTGGTTGAATGGCGGCTTTGATGTTGGCCACCTCCGTCATCATCACTTCGTCAACCGCCAGGCGACCGGCAGTATCTATGATGATTACATTTTTATTTTTAGAACGAGCCTCCTTGATGGCGTTTTGCACAATAGAAACGGCGTCTTTATTTTCTCTTTCGCTGTAAACATCTATGCCAATTTGCCTACCCAGCACTTCTAACTGGTCTATGGCCGCCGGCCTGTAAATATCCGCTGCCACCAACAAAGGTGATTTGCCTTTTTTTGTCTTGAGGTAATTGGCCAGCTTTCCACTAAAAGTCGTTTTACCACTACCTTGAAGACCTGCTATTAAGATGATAGCGGGATTGCCGTTGATGTTGAAATCACTTTCTTTACCCCCCATCAGTTCGGTCAATTCGTCCTGAACGATCTTTACCATTTGCTGGCCTGGGTTTACAGATAGTAGCACTTTGGAACCCAATGCGGTATCCCGCACTTTATCTGTAAATTCTTTGGCAATCTTATAGTTCACATCGGCATCTACCAGGGCACGACGTATTTCCTTTACGGTATTGGCTATATTGAGTTCGCTGATTCTTCCTTCGCCTTTAATATTTTTAAAAGCTGACTCTAACTTTTCGCTGAGAGAATTAAACATATCTATTATTTCGATTTTTTAAAATAGTGGTAGTTAAATACTAAATGCTGTTTCCAGTATTTCTGCCTGCTCCTTTGCATGCATTTTAGCATACCCCGTTGCAGTGGCTGCACTTGGTAGCCTGCTGATGATGTGCAGGTTTATATTTTTGATGTTCATTCTTAAGAAAGAAGCTGCGCCCATATTTAAAGGTTCTTCCTGTACCCAATGCCAGATGGCTTTGCTGTATTTTTTGTACAGTTGATCTAACTGGTTTTGTGGCAGCGGGTACAATTGTTCCAACCTCACTAGGGCAACATTTTCATGCTTTTCTTTCTGACGTTTTTCTTCCAGGTCGAAATAAATTTTGCCGGAGCAAAGCAACACTTTCGTTACTGCGGCAGGGTCTTTTACGGAGCTGTCGTCGAACACTTCCTTAAAACCTCCGCTGGTGAACTCTTCTAATTTACTACTGCTGCCAGGGTGGCGCAGGTTGGCTTTTGGCGTGAACACCACCATTGGTTTTCTAAAAGCCCAGGTCTGCTGCCTGCGCAAGGCATGGAAGAAATTGGCGGCGGTGGTAATGTTGGTCATCACCATATTTTGTTCTGCGCACTGTTGCAAAAATCTTTCAATTCTTGCGCTGCTGTGCTCCGGGCCCTGGCCTTCGTAGCCGTGTGGCAGTAATAGCACCAGGCCATTCATGCGCTGCCATTTTGTTTCTGCAGAACAGATATATTGATCTACTATGATCTGAGCGCCGTTTAGAAAATCTCCAAACTGTGCTTCCCACAATACAAGGGCATTGGGGTTGGCCATAGAGTAACCGTATTCAAAACCGAGCACTGCATATTCGCTCAGCAAGGAATTGTAAATGCGGAATCTTGCATCGCCCTGGGAAAAACTGCTAAGCCTGTTGTATTGTGTGTTGTTGGTTTCATCATATAACACTGCATGCCTGCTGCTAAAAGTGCCTCGCTTCACGTCTTGCCCACTTATGCGCACATCCTTTCCTTCTTTTATCAGGCTTGCATAGGCAAGCAATTCACCTGTTGCCCAATCTATCTTCAATTCATCGTTAAATGCCTTGCTTTTGTCCTGCAGAAGTTTATCCACTTTACGCAGAGGCTTAAAATCTGCTGGTAAATTCATCAGCCCGGCAAAAAGCTCTTTGATGGTGGCTTCGGGCAATGCTGTTACCGGCGATGAATTGAAATCCTGCTCTGTGGCCCTGCGCAGGTTTCTCCACCACAACTCCGGCTTTTGGAAACTGTAAGGCAGCGGATTTTGCTTTACGTCATCTAATCTTTCCTGCAGATCTGAAAGAAACCTTTGTTCCATTTCCTTGGCCATTTGCTTGGCATCTGGTTCACCATTCTCTATAAGGTACTGTGTATAAACTTCTCTTGGGTTTAAGTGCTTGTCTATAAGCGCATACAATTGAGGCTGGGTAAATTTGGGTTCGTCGCCCTCGTTGTGTCCATGCCTGCGGTAACACACCATATCTATAAAAATATCGCTGTTAAACTCCTGGCGGTATAAAGTTGCAATTTGCGCAGCCTTAACCACCGCCTCTGCATCGTCTCCATTTACATGTAGCACGGGAGCCTGCACAAGCCCGGCAACAGATGTGGAGTAATCAGCGCTCCTGGCATCATCAAAATCTGTTGTAAATCCTATTTGGTTATTGATCACATAATGAATGGTACCACCCGTATAGTAACCTTTTAGACCACTCATTTGCAATAACTCATACACCACACCTTGCCCTGCAACGGATGCATCGCCATGGATAAGGATAGGCAAAATTTTATCGTATTCACTTTTATACAGAACATCAGCTTTACTGCGTGCGAAACCAATTACCACCGGGCCCACCGTTTCCAGGTGCGAGGGGTTTGGACAAAGCTTTAGATGAATTTTCTCTCCGTTAGCCGCTTCTACTTCGCTGCTGTAACCCAAATGATACTTGACATCACCACTACCCATGGTTGTGTCCGGTACTGCCGTACCTTCAAACTCGGTGAATATCTGCTCATAGGTCTTACCCATGATATTTGCCAGCACATTCAACCTGCCCCTGTGGGCCATCCCTATAACTACTTCCTGTACGTCATTGGCAGAAGATGTATTGATAATGGCGTCCAACGCCGCAATGGTGGTTTCGCCGCCTTCGAGGCTGAATCTTTTTTGACCTATATATTTTGTGTGCAGAAACTTCTCAAACATCACCCCGTCATTTAACTTTTGCAGGATGCGTTTTTTCTGCTCCAGTGGCAAAGGCTTGTGGAAATCAGATTCCATGGCTTTGGCCAGCCACTCTATTTTCTTAATGTCGTTGAGAGAACTGTATTCTACCCCCACATGAGCGGTATAAGATTTTTGCAAAAGGGTAAGGATATTTTGCAAGGTTGTTTTGCCCAGGTTTATAAACTTCCCTGCTTCGAACTCAGTGGCAAGGTCAGCCTCAGACAGTCCGAAAAAGCCAAGGTCGAGATTAGCATGCCTGTCTTTTCTCTTGCGTATGGGGTTGGTGTCGGCAATAAGATGACCCTTTTTACGGTAAGCCTGCACCAGTTGATACACTGCAAATTCTTTCTCAAGAGCCAGGGGCGAAGTTATTGCTACACTTGCCTGCAAGGGGGCTACAGCACCCGTCAGACCGGTAGAGACCGCAAAGTCAAAACCTTCAAAGAATTTTCTCATTTCTACATCAACGCTCTCAGGATCTTTTACATAATCATTGTATAAATTTTCTATATAAAATGGGTGGGCATTGGTGATGTATTGAAAATCCTTCATTCTAACTGTATATTTGGATATGTAAACGTAAATGAGGCAGCAAATATCGGTTTTTCTACTTAAGAAAAAGTGCGCAACAGATATATAAAAAGCTTAAAGACGAAGTGGATAGGTTTGTAGAATGAAAAATAAATTGAATTTTTCACTGCTTTCTAAAAGTAGTTCCCTATCTTTGCAGCCCAAAAATTAAGAAGAAATGGCAAATCATGCAGCAACGAAAAAAGATGTGCGTCAGAGTACAAAACGCAATGAACGCAACCGTTATTATGGTAAAACTACCCGTAACGCCATCCGTGACATTAAGGCAATAAGTGAGCAACAAGCTGCTTCAGAAAAACTACCTGTGGTAGCTTCTATGATTGACAAGTTGGCTAAGCGTGGTACCATTCACAAAAACAAAGCCTCTAATTTAAAAAGCAAATTGGCCCGCAGGGTTAATGCTCTTGCTAAAGTAGCATAGTTATTTTATACCATATTTGGCCCGTCAATTCAACATTGACGGGCTTTTTTGTTGATATTATATTAACGTGGGTTAGATAATTATCGAATACATTTGCAACCTCATAAAAAATAAAGCATGAAAAGATTCTACTCCTTACTAGTTCTTACCTTCCTGTTTTCTGTTTCAGCCATCAGCCAGGGTTTGGAAACCTTTACTAATATGCCCGCTAGTAACGGCAGTTATCTAACCCGCACCTGGGTGGGAGACAATGCCGTGGACTGGAGTGCTACTGATGCGAGAACAGACCAAGCCATCACAACCAGGGCGATTGGTGTCCGGAACAGCACGATCACTTCGGGCAGCATTGCAGGAGGGATAGCCAACCTCAGTTTTAATTACAAATATATTTTTACAGGTTCCGCAGCCTCTTTATCGGTTAAGATAAATGGAAATATTGTTGCTACGATTGCTGTTCCTTCATCACAAACAACTGCTATTGCCGCAACTGTTTCCAACATAAACGTGAGTGGAAATTTTGTACTTGAAATACAGCAAACAGTCGCAGGCGCAAGAGTAGCGCTGGATGATGTTAGCTGGGCAGGTTTTGCGGGTGGTCCGGACGTGACCCCTCCTACCGTTTCTACCCTCACCCCGGCTGACAATGCCACCAATGTGAGCCCAAACACAAATTTGCAAGTTACTTTTAGCGAGGCCGTTGTAAAAGGAACCGGCAACATTATTGTAAAACAGGTTTCTGATAACTCAACGATTCAAACAATAGATGTAACCAATGCTGCGGTTACCATTGCAGGAAGCACAGCAACTGTAAGCATCAATGCCCTTTTAAATGCAACTGATTATTATATTGAAATTGCCAGTGGAGCATTTACCGATGCTGCGCTAAACCAGTTTGCGGGTATATCGGGCGCTACTACCTGGAACTTTACCACAGCAGCTGTACCGGCTGCAGGCGTAGTTGGCAACAATTATACATTTACAAATTGTGCCAGCACATTCGCCTCCGAAGGCTGGCTACAGTATAGTGTTACTGGTCCATCGCAATTTTGGAGTTGCACCACTACTGGTCGAACCGATGCGAATGCTGTTCAAATGAACGCCTTCGTAGCTACAAACAATAACCCGTTGAATGAAGACTGGTTGATATCTCCTGCTTTCAACTTAACTGCTGTAACGCTGCCTTCTTTAAGTTTCTATTCTAAAGGAGATTTTAACGGCAACTCTCTACAATTAAAAATTTCTTCGAATTATGTTTCCGGCACAGACCCGAACACGGCAACATGGACAAACTTAAACGGTAATTTTCCAGCCAATGTAGCTGGTGCCGGCACCTGGACTTTGTCTAACAGTATTGACCTCTCCGCATTCAATACGGCGAATGTTCGTGTAGCGTGGGTTTACAGCAATCCCACCACTACGGCATCCTCCAGGTGGAGCATTGATGATATAACGATAACATCAAACTCACCATG
Source organism: Chitinophagaceae bacterium (assembly GCA_031425715.1). Classification (GTDB taxonomy): domain Bacteria; phylum Bacteroidota; class Bacteroidia; order Chitinophagales; family Chitinophagaceae; genus Ferruginibacter. Next base: position 6,248 of record JANPJW010000174.1, read on the forward strand.
CCCCGAGCCTGGTGCACAGCCAACAACCCTCACGTTGAATGCAACAGCAAGCACTGTTTCAGGAACATTTACTCCTGTTGCTACGCCTACTACTATCCAAAATTATTTGGTTGTAAGAAACCTGAGCAATACACTCACCCAATTACCCATAGATGGTACATCTTATACCGCCGGACAGGTTATTAGCGGTGGAAATGGCACCGTAATAACTGTTTCGAACAACGGTACATTTACTGATAATACAGTGGCTTCCTCAACACAATATTATTATTTCGTTTTTTCCATGGAGGATCAAGGTTGTGTAGGGGGGCCGAATTACAACACAATTAATCCACTTACCCTTGGTGTGCTTACAGCAACTCCGCCAGCATGTGTTACACCTGCTGCACCAACCACCCCATTTACACTCACACCCGCAAATACCAGTATTTCAGGTTCTTTTACCGGAAGTG
>JANPJW010000175.1:0-2630 GCA_031425715.1 Chitinophagaceae bacterium
CGTAGCCATCGGACAAAAAGCATCTACCATTGCTGGTATCATGAAAACTTTGGAAGAAAACGGCGCAATGGCTTATACCACTATTGTGGCGGCTTCTGCATCTGAACCGGCTCCGCTTCAGTTTTACGCTCCATTTGCTGGTGCAGCCATCGGAGAATTCTTTAGGGATACCGGCAGGCCAGCTTTGATCATCTACGATGATTTGAGTAAGCAAGCGGTGGCATACCGTGAGGTTTCTTTGTTACTTCGTCGTCCGCCAGGCCGTGAGGCTTACCCGGGTGACGTATTCTACTTGCACAGCCGTTTACTGGAAAGAGCTGCAAAAGTGGTTTCTAAGGACGAAATCGCTCGTCAAATGAACGATTTGCCAGAGTCTATCAAGCATCTTGTAAAAGGTGGTGGTTCGTTAACGGCATTACCCATTATTGAAACACAAGCTGGTGACGTATCGGCATATATCCCTACAAACGTTATTTCTATCACAGACGGACAGATATTTTTGGAAGGTAACTTGTTCAACGCAGGTATTCGCCCGGCCATTAACGTAGGTATTTCTGTGAGTCGTGTGGGTGGTAATGCCCAGATCAAATCCATGAAAAAAGTGGCTGGTACACTTAAATTGGATCAGGCATTGTACCGGGAACTGGAAGCGTTTTCTAAATTTGGTGGAGACCTGGATGCCGCTACTAAAAATGTAATTGACAAAGGCGCCCGCAACGTGGAGATCCTTAAGCAAGCACAGTATTCTCCATTTAGTGTAGAAAAGCAGGTAGCTATTATTTACCTGGGTACTCAAGGGCTTTTAAGAGAAGTAGATGTAAAAAAAGTAAAGGCTTTCGAAGAGCATTTTCTTTTGGAGATGGAAAATAAATTCCCTCAAATCCTGGCCGAATTCAAAAAAGGCAACTTGCCCGAAGATGGTTTAAAGAAAATGGTAGACATGGCAAATGGCCTGATACCACAATACAAATAAATTCTGTTACGAAGGATACACTAAAGAGCGAACAATCGCTCTTTTTTATTTTTCAGAATTTGGAGGTCGTCCGTCATCCCTGGCAGCAACTTATTTTGCCCGGGCAATTGCTAAAATGGCAGAAATTATAATGGGAATGCTTTTTGTAATTTTACATGCAAATTGAAAACTATGACCATTGGTATTATTGCAATTTCTATCATCTTCATGTTGCTGGGTATGGCGGTGCAGTGGAGGCTCAAAAGCAAATTCAAAGAGTTTGGCGAAGTGCCTACCAGCAGCGGAATGAGCGGTAAAGACATCGCACAAAAAATGTTGAAGGATAATGGCATTTACGATGTACAGGTTACGTCTGTAGAAGGCCAGCTTACAGACCACTATAACCCAATTAACAAAACGGTTAATTTAAGCACCGATGTGTACCATGGGAGAAGCGTTTCTGCCGCAGCCGTTTCGGCGCACGAATGTGGGCATGCAGTGCAGCACGCCACAGCCTATTCTATGCTTATGCTGAGGAGTAAATTGGTGCCCGCTGTGCAAATAAGCAGTAATTTATCCCAATGGGTAATTATAGCTGGCCTGGGCTTTATGGGTTTTGGTGGAGGCAACTCAACCATCTTGCTGGTGGGCATTGTGCTCTTTGCCGTAACTACATTGTTTTCTGTAATCACACTGCCGGTAGAGTTTGATGCTTCAAACAGGGCGTTGATTTGGTTAGAGTCTGCCAATATTACCACACCTGGAGAAAAGGCAAAAGCCAAAGAGGCGCTCAAATGGGCAGCACTTACTTACGTGGTTGCTGCGCTTGCGTCTATTGCAATGCTGGTACAGTATATTTTAATTTACCAGGGTAGAAGCCGGGATTAAGTAGAGAGTTCGAATGGAAGTAGGGGATGTGAAAACCGGTTAACTTTGATACTATAATCATACGGCATAAGTCATACATCCCAAATCACACATCATATATCATCCGTCAGAAATCAGACATCATCATCATACAACATAAATCAGAAAAATGAATTTAGGAAAAGAGTTTGAAAAATATGCAATAAAGCACCAGGGTATAAACAGCAATACATTGCATGGCTACATGAAGCACAGCGCAACCAATGCGCTAGCTGCTGTTCCTGCTATAAATGGTATTGTGGGAGATGTTACTGGTCTTACCCCAAACATTATTGAAGAGCGTCCAATGAACGTTGCAGTTATGGATGTGTACAGTAGACTCATGATGGACAGGATCATCTTTCTCGGTTATCCCATCAGCGACGAAGTGGCCAATATTGTAACAGCACAGTTGTTGTTTTTAGAAAGTACCGATCGTACAAAAGACATTCAGATGTACATCAACAGCCCGGGTGGCAGTGTGTATGCAGGTTTGGGAATGTATGATACCATGCAGTTTATAACCCCCGATATCGCAACTATCTGCACAGGTATTGCCGCTAGTATGGCCCAGGTGTTGATGTGTGCAGGTGCACCGGGCAAAAGAACAGCATTGAAGCACAGCCGCATCATGATGCATCAGCCGAGTGCTGGTGCTATGGGGCAGGCCAGTGATATCGAAATTACCGTTAATGAAGTACGGAAGTTAAAAAGAGAGTTGTACGATATCATTTCTCATCATACCGGGCAAACAGTAGAAAAAGTAGCAGAA
>JANPJW010000176.1:0-31404 GCA_031425715.1 Chitinophagaceae bacterium
GTACCATCATACACAATGGCGGAAACACAGCACACACCTTAAATATAAAAACAGTTCTTTTGCCATCAGTTTATCATTTGACTTTGATCAATAATTCTGAAAGATTACACACTTCCTTTATAGTTCAATAACAATTGTATAAAGCAACACGAAAAGCCCCGCCCTTTCTAGGCGGGGCTTTTTAAATATCGAACAGTTTTAAAGAAGGCACAACAGGTGATGGCATAAAAAAAGCGCCCCGAAAAGGAGCGCTCATTATGTATAAAACTTTCTAGACAGCGAAACTCTCTCCGCAACCACAACTCCTGCTGGCATTTGGGTTGTCAAAATAAAATCCCTTTCCGTTGAGGCCATCACTAAATTCCAGCTCGGTATTTACCAGGTATAAAAAACTCTTAAGGTCTGTCACAATTTTCAGCCCCTTGTCTTCAAATACCTGGTCCATCGGCTTCACCTCGTTATCGAAATCCATTTTATAACTTAGGCCGCTACAACCACCACCTACAACGCCGACCCTTAAAAAGAAACTGGGATCCTCGGCCACACCTGCATCAGTCATTAACTGCTGGACTTTTGCCTTTGCCTTATCGCTTATATAAATACTGTTATCTGTTGCTACCATGCCCCTGGCCCCTAAAGGGGGACTTGATTTAATAATTATTGTATAGACCCAACTCTGAAAAAGTTTACGTTAAGTCACCATTTCCCAAAGTTCCCCTTTAGGGGGGGAGGGGCTTAGTGAATCACACTTTCTTCAAACTTAATGGCTTCTTTGCCATTCTTCACTCTGTAATCGTTGATAGCTGCTTTGATAGCATCTTCTGCTAATACAGAACAATGAATTTTTACCGGTGGAAGATTTAATTCTTCAACGATTTCCATGTTGTCTATTTTCAAAGCCTCATCTACGCTCTTACCCTTTAACCATTCTGTGGCCAAAGAGGAAGAGGCAATTGCAGAACCACAACCAAAGGTTTTAAACTTTGCATCTGTGATCATTCCGGTTGCATCATCCACCTGGATTTGCAGCCGCATTACGTCTCCACATTCCGGAGCACCTACCAGGCCGGTTCCAACGCTGTTGCTCGACTTGTCAAGCGTACCCACATTCTTAGGGTTTTGGTAGTGATCAATTACTTTTTCTGAATATGCCATGATAATTAATTTGAAAATTTGATAATTAGTTAATTTGAAGATGGGAACACTTATGCTAATTTGAAACCATCTCCAAACCTTCAAATTAGCGAATCATCAAATTGACTAGTGTGCTGCCCACTCAATGGTACTCAAATCTATACCTTCTTTGTACATTTCCCAAAGCGGACTCATTTCCCGAAGCTTGATTACGGTTTCGCTTATGGCTTTTACCGTGTAATCAATTTGCTCTTCGGTGGTAAACCTGCCCAAGCCAAATCTAAGTGAACTGTGTGCAAGATCATCACCAAGACCAAGTGCTTTTAAAACATAACTAGGCTCCAGGGATGCCGAAGTGCAGGCTGAACCTGAACTTAAGGCGATATTTTTATTAAAACCCATCAAAAGACCTTCGCCTTCTACGTGTTTGAAAGAAATATTTGCCACATGTGGCAATCGGTGTTCCCTGCTGCCGTTTACATATGCTTCTTCCAATAAAAGGAGAGCCGTTTCCAGCTTATCTCTGAGTTTGCTAATACGTTTTGTATCGGCTTCCATCTCTAACATGCACAACTCGCAGGCTTTACCAAATCCAACAATGCCAGGTACATTCAAAGTACCGCTGCGCATGCCTCTTTCATGGCCACCGCCGTCCATTTGTGCTGTAACTTTTACTCTCGGATTCTTGCGACGAACATACAAAGCACCTACACCTTTAGGGCCGTACATTTTATGTGCCGTAAAGGCCATCAGGTCGATGCCATCTTTGTTCACATCTACCGGAATTTTGCCTACCGCTTGCGTACCGTCGGTAAAAACCAGTACACCATGCTTGCGTGCAATAGCGCTGATTTCCCTCATTGGCATCACCGTACCAATTTCGTTATTAGCATACATGATAGATATCAGGATAGTAGTAGGCCTGATGGCAGCTTCCAGTTCTTTCAAATCTATCAGACCATCAGGTTGTACCTGCAGGTAAGTAACTTCTCCACCATTTTTCTCAAGGTGCTTACAAGTATCTAACACGGCTTTATGCTCGGTAGTAGCGGTAATTATGTGATTTCCTTTGCTGGCATACATTTCAAATACACCCTTGATACCGAGGTTGTCGCCTTCTGTAGCGCCAGATGTAAAAATGATCTCTTTAGGATCGGCACCTATCAATTTGGCTACCTGCTCCCGTGCGTAATCAACGGCTTCTTCAGCTTCCCAACCAAAAGGATGGTTGCGACTAGCGGCGTTTCCATAATGCTCCAAAAAGTAAGGAGTCATAGCTTCTAATACACGGGGATCCATCGGTGTAGTAGAATTGTTATCCAGGTAAATCGGCAATTTCAACATATCGTTCAGTATTATTTTTATTAATTCTTATAACGCAAATTTACTATAAAAGGTTCTATTTTAGTGCTGCTTAGTATCTTGCCAATATCATTTTACTCATTTCGTAAACCTGGGTTTTAAAAAATTTATATATGCTTAAAGTGGAACATATTGGGATTGCAGTAAAAGACTTTGAAGTGTCTATACCGTTGTTTGAAAAGTTATTTAACACAACATGTTACAAAAAAGAGCTGGTAGCTTCCGAAAACGTACACACAGCATTTCTATTGCAAGGCGATACGAAAATTGAACTTTTGGAAAGTACGTCTCCTGACGGGGTGATTGCCAGTTTCATAAACAAGAAAGGCGAGGGTCTCCATCACATCGCTTTTGAAGTGGGCGATATTTATGCCGAGATGGAAAGGCTTCAACAGGAAGGCTTCGTGTTACTAAGCTCACAACCCAAGGCGGGCGCAGACAATAAACTTGTTTGTTTCCTCCACCCCAAATCTACCAATGGCCTATTGATAGAAATTTGCCAGGAAATAAAGTAGATTTTTATGATACGAGCGGCTATTGTAAATAAGGATTTCCCTTTTTTTCTGCTCCAATGCTGGTTGATTCGCCATGCCCGCTATATACGATGGTGGCATCTGGCAGCACTAAAAGCTCAGTTTTAATACTCTTGATAAGGGTATCAAAATTTCCGCCGGGTAAGTCTGTGCGGCCGATGCTTTGCTTGAAGAGCACATCTCCGGCTATTACAAATCCATCTGCTTTACTGTAAAAACTAACGCTCGCCGGGCTATGTCCCGGGGTAAACAAAATGTCAAGCTCATCTTTACCCAGACTTACCTTTTCGCCGGGCTGTAAAAAAACAAATTCGCCAGCATAATTATCGAATGGCATGTTGTACATCAGGCCGCTCGTGGGTGCAAATTGCAGCACTGGTAATTCGCCCTCGTGTAAGTGCAGTGTCAAGCCATACTTTTCCGCCACGAACTTATTTCCAAATACATGGTCAAGGTGGCAATGGGTGTTTAGCAACAATTTTGGGTGAAGGCCATTTTGCCCGATAAATGTTGAAAGCGCTTGTCTTTCCTCTTCAAAATAACAACCCGGGTCAATTATGATGCAATCGTTAAACTCATTGTAAAGAATGTACGTATTTTCTTGTATAGGACTAAATTCGAATGTTTTTAGCTTGAGCATGGTAAGGTTAAATATTTTAATGATTAGTCCGAATCAAGTAATTTAGTACTCAATATCAACTTAATAGTATGGCAAAGTTCCGCAGAATAATTGTAATATCCTTCCTCTTCATTTTACCCCCCGTAATTGGTATTGCCCAAGTGAATTCGGTATTGTTTGGCAGAAACCGGGTGCAACACAACAAATTTAATTGGCAATATTACCAGACAAAAAATTTCAATGTATTCTTTTACGATAATGGCCAGGAACTTGCAAAATTTGTAGCGCAAAGTGCAGAACAAGAATTACCACAAATAGAAGCCTCTACAGAATATAGCTTGCAGCGCCGTGCAAATATTGTATTGTACAACGAGTTTGCGCACATGCAGCAAACCAACATCGGCCTGGAAACTGACATCTTGAAAACAGGCGGTACCACCAAGTTTGTAAACAATAAGATGGTGGTTTATTTTAACGCAGACCATTCTAATTTGAAAAAGCAGGTAAGGGAAGGGATAGCGCAAATCATTACACAAAATCTATTATTTGGAGACGACATTGGAGAAGTGGCCGGCAACCAGGCTTTGCTTGATTTGCCTACCTGGCTCACCGATGGCTATATGGCTTATGTTGGTCAAAACTGGAGTAGCGAGCTGGATGATGATTTAAAAAGTGAACTCCTCAGTGGTAATTACAATAAGTTCTCCTCCCTCAGTTTTGCAAGACCCTTATTGGCTGGCCATGCGTTTTGGTATTTTATTGAAGAAAAATACAAGAAAGAAAATGTTACCTATTTCTTCTACCTGGCAAGGCAATACAAAAACCTAAACAAGGCCAGTCAGCAAATAACCAAGCTCAAATTTAATGCCCTCCTCAAAGAATTCATGGAGTTTGAAACAGAGAAATATTACAAAGATGTTACCCGCCGTAAGTCTTACCCAAAAGGTAGTTATGTAGAGGGTTTTACCATCAGCAAGCGGTTGAATTATTTTCGCTTTAATGTAAACCCCAACAAGCGCAACAATTCTTTTGTAGTAACCCAGTATAAAAAAGGCATCGTAAGAGTTTTGCTGAGTGAAGATTTTGAATACAAAACATTGCTCAAATATGGTGTACGCAGTTATGAAAACGAGCTGAATCCAAGCTATCCGATTATGGCCTGGGATCCTAAGGGAACCCGAATTGCAGTGGCTTATGTTACGGAAGGGAGATTAAAATTATTTGTGTACGATATCATTACAAGGATAAAACAGTACAAGCTTGACCTTACCGATAAAGTGGACCAAATTCAAGACATGAAGTACATGTTGGATAGTAAGACGCTCTTATTTTCTGCAGTAAAAAATGGCCATACGGATATCTATACTTTCAACATTGACAACGAAAAATTACAACCCATTACCAACGATGTGTACGACAATGTGGATGCATCTTTTGTAGCCTTCCCAGGCAAGACCGGTATCATTTTTAGCAGCAACAGGCCTAGTGCCATTGCCAAAACAGGCGACACTATTTTGCCCAGCGACAACCGTTACAATGTATTTATGATTACAGACTTTGGCGACAAACCCGAACTGAATCAGATATCGCAACTCACCAATTTGAAATATGGCAATGCCCGCTCCCCCATGCAATACAACAGCAATCACTTCACTTTTGTGAGCGATGAAAATGGAATAGGCAACCGTTATGCAGGATTTTTTACCAGCACCAAAGCAGGCCTTGATACACTCGTATTAATTGGTGACGACATTCTTAGAAATCCTTCTCCACAACAAGTGGACAGTACATTGAGGGTGTACAAAAAAACCGACGTTGATTCCATAGCCGTGGTTTCTATTTCTGAAGATTCGGCCTACAGTTTTCCTCTAACAAATTACCAGAGCAGCCTGGTAGAAACCCGCATTGCCGGGGACGGTAACCAGGTGAGTGAAGTTACCCGCCAGAGCGATGACAAAGTGTTGTATAAACTGAAGATTGATGAAATAGCATTGAACAAAAGAAATGTAACTGCGCAGCCGACAGAATATGCAAAAAAATTAATGCGGGAGAGCCGGTTAACTTCTGTAGATGTTGCCAACCCGGCCCTCAACCGGCCTGCCCCTTCCGCAGACACAGTGAAGAAGCAGGATGATCTTTTTCAAAATGAATTTGGCACCGACTCTGCAGCCACCAAACCGTTGATCGGAAATGTTTTTGACGGTGCTCCTGAAACCAACAAAGAATCTGTTTTAGCCACTGCTAAATTGTACCCTTACAAACCCAAGAAATTCTCTGCAGATTTTGGCGGTGGTGGTATTAGCAACTCGGTACTCATTAACCGCTACCAGGCTTATGCAGGTGGTAGCGGTCCCATCATGCTCAACAGTGGTACGCCTTTAAATGGATTGGTAAGACTCGGCACCAGCGATCTCATGGAAGACATCAGGGTAACAGGCGCCTTTAAAATAAGTACCAACCTTAGGGATAATGAATGGTATATTAACTACGCCAACCTGAAAAGAAGAGTGGACTGGGGTACGTCTTACTACCGCAACGTGCAAGGCTTTCAAACCAGTAACGGCTTGCCTGTTAGAATTTTTACAAATTTATACCAGGCCAACATTGCTTATCCCTTTGATGAAACAAAAAGCATCCGCCTTTCCTCGGGTATACGTTCCGACAAACAAGTACTCGGCAGCGTTGACCAGCTTTCTGCAGCCGTAGAAAGTGAAAGAATATTGTACAACGTAAACAGGCTTGAATATGTGTACGACAACAGCCTGAACCCGGCCATGAATATCTGGAACGGTTTGCGTTATAAGTTTTCGGTAGACTGGAACAGGCAAGTGAGCGGGGTGAAATTTGCAGACGGGCCGAACACTTTTAATTTCGGAATAGATGCTCGTTACTACTATCCTATTTATCGCAACTTCATATGGGCAGGCCGTGCAGCCGCCGACTTTAGCTGGGGCAGCCAGAAGTTTATTTACTACCTGGGTGGTACAGACGGCTGGTTAATGTTTGGCAACAACGAGAAGAGAGATGACAATGGAAACCTTATCAGAGAGCGGTTTTTTAATAGCAGCAACCCGCCAGATCAAGACCAGGATTATGCATTTCAAAGCCTTGCCGTAAACATGCGGGGTTATATCCAAAACGTAGCCAACGGTAACAACGCCGTAGTACTGAATAGTGAATTCAGATTGCCGGTGATGTCTACTTTTTTTGACAAAACAGTCAACAATCCTTTTCTTCGGAATTTTATGATCACCCAATTTGTTGATCTTGGTACTGCCTGGAACGGAGCTTATGACTCTTTCAAAAGACCCGATGTAACCTACCGGGAAGGAGATGTACTGGTAAAAATAAAATCAGGCGGCCTCGGCCCATTTGCCGGTGGTTATGGGTTTGGTGCAAGAAGTATGCTGGCTGGTTACTTCATTAAATACGATGTGGGTTGGCCCATGAGTGGTTTCTTTAAAGGAAGACCCATCATGTACCTCTCCCTTGGCTTAGATTTTTAAAATTTTATAGAAGAAAGTTTATAAAGAAATACCGGTTCTCAGGAACCGGTATTTTTAGTTTCGGTCAGTGCCTGGGGGAGTAGTTTGATAAAGTAATACAAAAGAGAATAGATGGCCGTAAATAAAACCGTAATAGCCCATACCTTATAATGATCTACAGGGTTCATCATCTTGCTCACAATATCTGTTGCAAGCCCCACAGGATTGTTCAATACATCCCAACTGTTCCATCTTTGAAACCTGCCGAGATAAACCCCAAAAGAACCCAGGAATAAAATAAGCGCCATCAAGCCATTCACCTGTTGCGGTCGAAATAATCCGTGGAGGTAAAGCTCTGCTTTTCGCAGAGAAATAAAGGCAAGCACAATACCCATAAACGAAGAGGCAAACACCAACACTGCATCATACCACCAGGGCATATCACTTTCGCCCTGCAGGTGCACCAGGTCTGTAACAATGTACAAGGCATTGGGAAAAAACAGGAGCCAGCTTGCAAACAACACAACTTGCTTCCAGGGCTGACGATGCCTGTACTGACTAAAAAATGTAGAGAGCGCAAAGGGAATCCACGCAAGAAATAGATTCCAGGCAAGAAACATGTAGCTCAGCGAGCCAGCATACAACAACCTAAACACAAGCAAGGCGGCAATAAAGACGAAGAAGGCATAGAATATTTTATTAAAAGAATTGAAAGATTTCATAGTTATAGATTTTGAAAAATGAATAATAATTTGGGTAAAAAGATGATGCTGCCGCAGCAAACAGATATGAAAGCAACGAGCAACACTGCGGCTGCGCTCACATCTTTTACAAGTTTAATTACCGGGTGCTGCCCGGGATGAAACAGGTTGCAGAGCTGTTCAATAGCAGTGTTGAGCATTTCCAGGGAAAGCACCGTACCAATGCATAGCAATACCAGCACCCACTCGGTTGCGGAGATGTTCAGCCAATAGCCTAACGCCAGCACTAGCACAGATACAAGTAAGTGAATTTTAAAGTTGGGTTCTTTCCAACACAGCCGCAACCCATTTATTGCAAAGCCAAAAGATTTAATCAACCGCATATTATCAGCATTAATTTTTATAAAAATTTACAAAGCGCCAAAGCCACCTGAATTTATTTTCCGCCGAAGGCTGCTGGTATTTTCTACGAGGAGGTCAAACCAAGGCCAGTCCTTTATTGGAATTGCTTGTCGGCCTCTGCCAAAAGCCTTTCTAAATTTACCCCAATGCTCCGGCATGGTAAGACATCCATATAAAACGGTGGCTAGTACCGGAAAAGAAGCATGCCCGTTGCCCAGCATAAACATTTGCAGGCACACTTCTCCTTCGTCTGTGGTGTCATAATTTAGCAATATGTGCTTTATATCGTGGCGGGCATAGTACGGCAGCAAGTCCAATTGCTTATGATCAATAAAATTTACAAGGTCTCTTCCGAGTGTACCATGCCGGAACTGCATCAGCTCCTGTTTAGCGTACGGAAATATTTCTGGCTGCCGCACAATTTTTAAAATGGGCAAAGCCATTTGGTGAGTTAAATACACGAGCACTGCCGAACGGATTTTTACAAGAAGTTGATACATACTTAGCATTTTTTAATTTAGGAAGCAATAGATTTAGAGGGACCATACCAACTTATTTTTCTACTTCCAAACATAACCAACGCCAGCACGATGAACAAGCCGATACTTCCTACGAGCAGGGCTGTGTCTTCCAGGCGAATTAAAACAAAGATGAAACCGTACAGGCAACTCAACAGCATAAAAAATATGCTGCCGGTTTTCCAACTGTTGAAATGGCTTTTTGCATAGAAACTAATCAGTAAAATGGTGGCAGCTGCTGCAATGAAGTAGGCGTAATCGAACAGGATGTATTCACTGATGGCTAGTAGCAACGTATAGAAAATAACTAATGCCAAACCCACCAAAATATATTGTACCGGGTGAAAAGGTTTGTTCTGCATCAACTCTATGATAAAGAAAAATGCAAAGGTTAGCCCGATGAAAAGGATGCCATATTTTACGCTTCGCATGGTTTTGTTGTATTGATCTGCGGGTTGAACAAGGCTTACCCCAAAGTCCATCATGTTGGTTTGTACCGATGCAGACCGCATTACATTTGCAAAAGGAAGATTTGCCTGTGTAAAGTTCCAGCGGGCACTAAAGCCGCTGTCACTCACCTGCCGTTGGTTGGGAAGCATCTCTCCATCAAAAGAGGGACTTGGCCAGGCCGAGCTAAGACTATACTTACTGGTAGAACCAAGCGGAACAAAATGCAGTTGTTCGCTTCCCTTCACCTTTACATTCATGCTGAATACAATACCCGCGGCTGCAGTTTCCGGCGACAGCACTACGGGTACCGACAAACCTACTTTACCAAAGTTTTCTACCGGAATGCCGGGTATCAGCCGTTTGTTTTGCCCGGCAAAGTTGATATAAATCTCCTCCTCTATTCCTTTAAAATCGCTCAGGTTAAAACAAACCTTTGCATTAGCAAAATCTACCCTGCTTAGTTGCACATCGGCCGGCCAGGCTATTTTAAAGTTGCCGGAGAAATTGATATCCGTTTTATACAACAATACTTTGTAAATGGATCTTGGTCGCTGCTCTGGAATAATTTTACCATTTACCAAAAGGTCATTTGCCAGCAAGATGAGGTTTGTTTTGGTAGCAACAGCCTTGCCGTCGCTGTTTAAAAATGTATCTATGTATGGCACCACCAAAAACGGGGCAGATAAGGTTTGTGCAGTGGCCCACTTGCTACTTACTTCTTTAACCACTTCTTTTTGCCGGGCCTCCCGTTCCTCCACGAGGTTGCTGATAAAGATGGTGGGGATCAGCATGAGCAGGATGAGGGCACCCGTGATTAATCCCTTAATTAAAATTTTGTTGTTTTGAGAAGCAGGCAGTGTAGGTTGCTCGGTGTACATGGTGGTTGTTTTAAAATGGTTTAGAAATAGTTGTTGCAGGATGCTGCCATAACTATCTGGCTGCTGCGTATTATGATGGAAATAATAATAAGATGGGCGAAGTGAGGTGAAAGTGGCAAGCAGAGCGCAACTAAAAAGGAACAGCATCACCAGGCACATGCTGGCAAAGAAGCCTGGCCCCTCGATGCCAAAGCCAAATTCGTTGCCAAAGATTTTAAGAATCGCTGCACCGAGGCCATACGGAATGCTGAGCAATAACTGCAAGAACAACAATGCCTGCAATTTCATGCCCCAGCCTAGCCTTGCCCTGTTTAAAAGGGGTAGAAAAATAAACAGGCTTACCAATACCGGAACGCTCCCCACCAGCGCAGCAATGAAGGCGGCCGGTAGTATCATGAAGGAAGCATTTTGCTCCTGCTGCATCACATACACAGATACACTTACTGCAAACGATAAGGCAGTGAAAGTCCAGATGCGAATTGCTACAGAGGCTGAAGTATATTTTTTATTCATTTTTAAAAAGCACTTTGTATTTCAAAGTAATTACACAAAAAAATTTATTTTGTAGCGTTGATCATCTTCTCTAAAGCATCTATGTGAGCCCTGAAGGCTTTATCGCCTGGCTTTGTAATAGAGTAGGTAGTATTTGTTTTTCTGCCAATGAACCCCTTCTCTACTTTCACGAACTTATTTTCTTCCAAAGCTTTAAGGTGGCTGGCCAGGTTACCGTCTGTTATCTGCAACAATTCTTTGAGATCATTAAAGTTCACAGCATCATTTACCATGAGAGCGCTCATGATGCCCAGCCTCACACGGCTGTCAAAAAGTTTATTTAAATTATCGATCGGGTTCACGTAGTTCTTTTAAGACGGCTTATTTTCTTTCGTATTTTAGGTACATATAGCTGCCGTATGCAATATGCAGCAGGCCGAAACCAACAGCCCAAAAATAAAGGCCATAGCCTACAAAGCAAAGACTAACCAGGCCAAGCAGAATTTCACTGTAACCCAGGTATCTTATTTCTGCGAGCGTGTATTTACTTGCGTTGATCAAAGCGAGACCATAAAACAAAAGACAGCCCGGCGCCACCAGGCCAAATGTGCCATACTGCACAAGCGCTGCCAAAAAAGCACCACCCACCAGCAAGGGCACACTTACATTCAACATAAGCCGCTTGGCTGCTTGCCCCCAAATAGGAATTCCCTCCCGGCTACTTTTAAGATAAGTAAATATAAAGGCACTCACCAAGGCAGCCAGGAAGGTGGCGAGCGCAATCCAAAATAACCAGTGATTTACTAACACGCTGTAACCAGCCAGGTGAACGGCATTGGTATCTACATACAAATTTCTATACCCAAACACATATGGATAGGCCAGCCACGAACCCAGCAATGCACAGACACCCGCACTTACACCACTAAGGCCACTCAGGCTGATAAAGCGACTGCTTCGCTCCAACATTCTTTTAATGTCGTGAATTGCTTCGAGAGAATGCTGTTGATCATTCATAAAAAAGTACTTTGAAAAACAAAGTAAAGAAGATTATCTCAACAAATCAAATAATAATTCTTTCCCTCGCCAATATTCGCCTACAACTTAAAAACCAAATGATTTGTTCTAAATTGAACTCCGTAACAAAATACCCGCAACCACATTCTTAAAAATTGTTAGAAAAACACTTGCCCCTGCTATGAAAAATATCTTTCCCCTGCTCATATTGATATCGCTAATACAAACAACCCAGGCACAAACAAAAATTTATGCTGCCAGCATAGATATTGTGAGGGATAGTTTTGGCGTGCCGCACATTTTTGCAAAAACAGATGCTGCTGTGGCTTACGGTCTTGCATATGCTCACGCAGAAGATGATTTTAAAACTATTCAATTGGGCTTTCTTTCCGGCAAGTCTATGCTCGGGCGTTATAAAGGAAAAGCTGGCGCACAAATAGATTACATCGCCTATTTGTTGCGGTGCCAGCAAACGGTAAAAGAAAAATATGAAACCGATATTTCTGCAGATTATAAAAAGGTGCTGGAGGGTTATTGCCAGGGGTTCAATGCCTATGCAAAGGCACACCCAAGGGAAGTACTGGTAAAAGAATTACTTCCACTCAGGCCGCAGGATATGCTGGCTTATTCTATTTTACAATTGGCTATTTCTTCTGGTGCCGATAAGGCCCTTGCACAAATTTACAACGGCAGCGTAGCCCGCCTCAGCAACATGAGCAGCGGCGGCAGCAACGCTTACGCATTTAATTCGCAAAAAACCGCAGATGGAAATACCTACCTCAACATTAATGCACACCAACCGCTGGATGGCCCGGTGAGCTGGTACGAAGCGCATTTATGCAGCGAAGAAGGCTGGAACATTACAGGCGCCTTGTTTGCATGCACCCCTTCCATTTTACTGGGAAGCAATGAATACCTGGGCTGGGCCCACACCGTAAACTACCCCGACAAACTGGATGTGTACCAGCTGCAAATGAACCCTGCCAATAAAACCGCCTACAAATTTGACAATGAATGGATCAACCTGGAAGAAGCCACCGCAAGGCTTAAGGTTAAAGTAAGTGGCCTAAACGTAACGGTAAAGCGAAAACTATACTGGAGCAAATATGGCCCTACTATCATTACCGACAATGGAACTTTTGCCATAAGAACTGCTGCACTTTTTGAGATAAGGGGATTGGAAGAATGGTACCGTATGAATAAGGCTACCAACTTTACCAGCTTTTACAAGGCGCTGAAAATGGAAGCGTTGCCAGGCTATAATGTTATGTATGCAGACAGGTTCGATACCATTTTTTACATGAGCAACGGGAAAATTCCTTTTAGAAATAAAGCCTATAACTGGCGGGGAACTTTACCTGGCAATACTTCCAAAACTTTGTGGACCACTTATCATCCCACTGCAGATTTGCCTCAATACGTGAACCCTGCCGCTGGCTATCTATTTAACAGCAACCACTCCCCTTTTAATGCCACGGCCAAAGAAAATAACCTAATGCCAAAATCATTTGATGCAACCATGGGCTATGAAACATGGGAAAATAATCGCAGCAACCGTTTTATGGACCTGATAAAACCAATGAGTAAAATAAGCTATGACGATTTTAAAAGAATAAAGTTTGACCGGCAACTGCCCCAACAACTAGCCTACATAGGTACCAATGTAGATACGCTGTTTATGCTGAATGAAAAGGATTATCCCGCCATTGCAGATTTAATTGTAACGCTTAAAAACTGGGATAGATTAGCAAATGTGCAAAGTGAAGGTGCCGCGGCCTTCGGTATTTTATATTACTACATTTCTGGCAAGATCAGCAAGGGCGAAAAAGGATTCAGCAATCTTACAAAAGAAAAAACGGTAGAAGCCATTGCTTACACAAAAAATTATTTGCTTTCCAATTTTGGAAAAACTGCTGTCACTTTGGGCGAGTATCAAAAACTGGTGAAGGGAAATAAGGTAATTGGATTGCCTGGCTTACCAGATGTGATTGCCAGCATGGAAAGTGAGCCTTACAAAAAAGGAATGGTTAAAGGCAGGCAGGGAGAGAGTTTTGTTCAACTGGTAAATTTTACTAGGGAGGGTCCAAAAATAGAAACAATCCATAGTTATGGCGCCAGTAAAAAATTAGGGAAGCCACATGTAGATGATCAGATGGAAATGTTTGTGGCAGATAAACTCAAACCAATGTCGCTTGACAAAGCAACCATTTATAAAAATGCAGAAAGAATTTACCATCCGAGGTAAAGCCACTATTACTTACTGCTTGCGGCGGCTGCTCTTGCAAATGCAACCAGTTGCCAGTAAGGTGGCCGGTATTGATTGTTTGTAATAAATCTATCAACCAATATTTGTGTGTCCGCTTTTACCTTTTTGTTCATTGCCACAAAGGATTGGTTCTTCAACGCCTTGGTAGCACTCATGCCCTCCGGAATCAAACCCGGTTTACCAAACAAGTTCTTTATCATACAATATCCCTTGATTACTCTTGCCAGGGGCAATTGCCAAATATCAAATCCAATTTGTTTTCCGGCATTGGCTTGCTCCAGGAGTGCATCCATCACGGCATTGTCAATATGGTCTTTAAATAAAGTGGAAGGGTCCCGCCATTCTGCTACTACAGAGAGTTGTGGGTCGTACTCCAGATCGGAGGGCATTTGTGTTACAAAATTTTCTACGCCAAAAGCATGCAGCCAGTTTACCACACCCTGCGACGAGATGGTAGAAAGCGATGGCCATAGTTGTACCCCTTTTTGTTTGTAGGCGTAAGAAGCTACTTCTGAACAAAACATGGCAGAGGAATCAAAAAAGTTCATCTTAAAATCGTAAGGTATATGCCGGGCAAATGATTCCTCGTATATTTTTTTGGCGGCCTTTTGAGGAAGCAACGGGTCGGCTATTATGGCGGCAAGATCGGCTCTTGGCCGCATCACCATAAAACGCAATTTCTTATCTTTTTCATACCCCTCTACCGATGAAACGGCTACGCCCTTTTCAATATGGGATTCTATTAAAAAAGGATGGTTGGTTTTTTCATCCACATACAATAATGCCACATGAGAAAAATTTCCCGGATAATCATTTCCCCTGGAAATAAGCGCTGACACTTCTGCACCGCCCCTGGACACCAGGAGATCGCCACTGTGGACTTTTATACCAAAAATAGAAGTAGATGGGGTGAAAGATTTTTCATTGCGAACGAGCATGGCGGGAGGAAAACTTGTTCCTGTATTTTGAAGTAGCACTTCCTCTATGGCTGCCCTCATACCATATAACATGCTGTACAAAGTACTACGGGCCAGGGCTTCATCCAGATTCCAATGTTGCGACTGTTTCTTGACGTAATTTCTTATTTGGTTGTAATAGCTGCAGTACCACGCCAGCTCCGCAGGCCTTGCTGCAATAAGCGGTGCCAGGGAAAAGAAAGTATGTTGGAGCGCAAAAAGATTGCTGTCACCTGCGGCAATTGGTTGTTGCTGAATGAGCCCAAACTGCCCTTCAGCTTTTGCTTTGAGGACAGCGATACTACTGTCTAATTGATAAGCCGACAACTGTTTACTTTTGCGAAAGTCATTTTCTAATTGCTGCCATAGGCCATCACTGTTCCATGTAAAAGGCGTTGCATTTGCTCTAACCAATGTCCCGCTTTTTTGCCCATCTGGAATCATCAAAAACAGGTAGAGCAACAATGCCAAACCAAGCACTTTTATAATTTGCCTTTTAAATTTTTTCATATAAGCAGCTAGCTATTTTACCTGGAATGTATCCAGCCCAATGATAATTGTTTTTCCCGGGCTGCTGTTTCTACAAACTCTACCAGTTGCCAATTAGGGGTACGGTATTGATGACATTTTATAAAATCATCCGCCAGGTTTTGAATATGTTTTTTTTCATTTTTTCAATGTAGTTGGTTTTACAAAGTAGATTTCTTGTCCTCGTAGTTCTGGCTTTGGATTATTGCAGCTTTCCTTTAATTCGCCACTAAAAGTTACAAAGCTACCTACAACTTTCAAACTGTCTGGGATGTCTGTACAAATGATACAAGTTCTAATCCCATCGATTGAATTTGGGATAGCTACATTTATAGCCCATTTCCTTATATCATTGTAGTACCCCAATGTACCCGTCCATTCTGTCGCTTTAAGTACTGTCTTTCGTTTAGGGTCACATGAATCATATAGGCATGAATTCATTTTTTTACAAGACTCGATAGAAACAAATGCAAAGGTTGAAATAATTAGGGAGATTAAAATTTTCATAAAGTAATCTTTAGTTGATAAGAAAAGACAACTTTAAATTATTATTCGTTGCGTTACGGCGGACTTTTTATTATCCAAATCGACAATAATTTCAAACCAATAGTACAATGCTCTTTTTAACCATTTTTATATAAGCAGTACTCTATTTTACCCGGAATGTATCCAGCACTTCTGTTATTATTTTGCATGCAGCAACAATTTCTTCATCACTTATATTGAGTGGCGGCACTATTCTTAAGGCATGGGAAGCAAAGAGGAACCAATCGGTAAAAACTCCTTGTGCTATACATTCATCAATGATGGCTTTGTTGGTTTCATAGTTATCAAATTCTACGGCCATCATCAGACCAAAGCTGCTGATATTTTTTATTGTAGGATGCGCAAGATGAGCCCTGAACAAAGCTTCTTTTCTTTTCACATCTTTTATCAAATCATCATCGAGCAATACATTGAATGCTGCCAGGCCGGCAGCGCAGCTCACCGGATGGCCACCAAAAGTATTGATATGACCGAGCACAGGGTTGTAAGAAAGGGTGTCCATTAATTTTTTATCGGCTATGAAAGCACCCAAAGGCATCCCTCCTCCGAGCGCTTTGCCCAGCAACAAGATGTCGGGGACCACATCAAATTGTTCAAAAGCCCAGAGGCTTCCGTTGCGGCCAAAGCCACATTGAATTTCATCGAGTACCAGCAGGGCACCCACATCGGTGCAGCGCTGCTGCAACACTTTTAACCACCCGTTTTGTGGTGGCAATACGCCGGCTTCGGCCTGAATAGTTTCTGCAACCACGCAGGCTGTGTGACAAGTTATTTGTTGGAGTTGTGCCAGGTCATTATAATCCATCTGCAGGATATCGGGGAGCAATGGGCGAAAGGCTTGCTGCCAATACTCACTGCCCATAATGCTAAGTGCCCCCTGGGTGCTGCCATGATAAGAGTTTTTAAAGGAAACAATCTGCGTGCGACCTGTTGACCTTTTGGCAAGTTTCATGGCGCCCTCTGTGGCCTCGCTGCCGCTGGCGGTGTAAAAAACGGAGTTGAGTGAAGCCGGCAAATGATCCGTCAGTTTTTTTGCATACGCCACCTGCGGATTTTCTACCAGTTCGCCATACACCATGATGTGCAGGTAAGCATCTGCCTGGTCTTTGATGGCCTGTACCACCGCCGGGTGGCGATGCCCTATATTGCAAACGCTGATACCGCCTATAATATCCATGTACTCTTTGCCATCTGCATCCCACATTTTGCTGCCTTCTGCTTTTACAATATTGAGGCATAAGGGTGCTTCAGAAGTTTGGCCTACATGATCTAAAAAAAGCTGGCGATTGTTCATAGCGGCGAAGTTCGCAAAGATTACCGTATTATAAATGTTTGGTTAAATTGCAACTGACAAAATTTTATGACACTGCTGGGCCGATGACCAAAGCTGCAGAATGTACAAGTGAGTGACCCCGCAATACTGACGGGGGACCCACAACCAAAGCTTCACAAAGCTTTTCGGCTGGCAATAAAAAAAAAGAAATGAGTTTAATACTTCCGGTAAATGGAGTGCTGCCGCAAATGGGCGAAGATTGTTTTATTGCTCCCAACGCAACCATCGTGGGTGATGTGATCATGGGCGATCAATGCAGTGTATGGTTTAACGCTGTTATTAGAGGAGACGTAAACAGTGTGCGAATGGGAAACAAAGTAAATGTGCAGGATGGTGCCGTTATACATTGCACATTTGAAAAAACAAAAGCCATTATTGGAAATAATGTGAGCATCGGACACAATGCAATTGTACATGGATGCGTTATAGATGATAATGTACTAATAGGTATGGGTGCTATTGTAATGGACAATGCCCGCATCGGTAGCAACAGCATTATTGCGGCCGGGGCGGTAGTGTTAGAAAATACCGTGGTGGAACCGGGATCTATTTATGCTGGTGTGCCGGCAAAAAAGGTCAAAGACATCAGCCAGGAACTCATCAGCGGAGAAATAAACCGAATTGCAGAAAATTATTTGAAATACAGCGGGTGGTTTAAGTAGAGGTTTGAAAGGTTCCAAAGGTTCCAAGGGTTCAACGGTTCCAAAGGTTTAAAGGCTTCCGGTAGGCAGGGATTGGGAGGTTTCTAAGGTTTGTTTTTAATACTTTACAGAACATACTGAATATGAAAAAAATTATACTTTCTCTTTTTATAGTAACGCTGCTGAGCAGTTGTTTTATTTTTAAGAAGAAAGAAAAATATGGTTGCCCCGGCAGCCCGCAGCCCGGGCAGCTTACCAACGACCAAAAGATAGCGAGTGGCGAAAAAGTGAAAGAGACTAAGTACCGGGGGAGAAAGTCGTTTTAATGGCGGGTGGCTGAATACGTAGGTGGCGAATTGCGAATAGTGAAGCCTGAACTTCTACGCATACTGCACCATTGACCATTGACAATTGACCATTGACTAATCACCAGATTTCCCTTTACCCATAAAAACCTACATCCATGTGTTACTCACTCAAAACAACCTATGGCGGCACAGAAGCCGTTATTGACGACAACTGCGGCATCTCTAAATTTTATGCTATTGCAAATACTTTAGCCGATCACCTTCAAATTCAGTTTTTGAACCAGGTAGATGATGCCGACACACTTGACTGGGACTTTCGCTACAAAGACCAGTTTCTCACTTTACACTACAATATTTTTAATGGTGTGAGCATTTATCCGCAAAAGCAAAAAAGCCTGAAGAAAGAAAATAAAGCGGTAATGGAAGTGGCGCAGTTTTTAGAAAGCAAAGCGTACTAGGGGTTCAAAGGTTCAACAGTTCCAAGATTCAACGTTCGAGAAGCTCGTTTAAGGTTTAACGTTTAAGGTTTTCAACGCAGTTACATTAAAAGCGTCGAAGGTTTCACCTTTGACCTTTCACCTTTGACCATCTCCCGTTCAATAGCTCTTATCCTCAATCGTATCCCTGATGTTTAAATAACTCAGGTAGCGTTCGTGGTGTATGGTGCCTTCATTTACGGCATCTTTTACGGCGCAGCCGGGTTCTTCTATATGGTTGCAGTCGTTGAACTGGCAATCGTTCATCACTGCCCGCATTTCTGGAAAGTAGTGTGCGAGTTCCTGGCGGCTTACATCTACAATGCCCATTTCCCTGATGCCGGGCGTGTCTATCACTTTGCCGCCAAATGGCAGATCGAACATTTCTGCGAAAGTGGTAGTATGCATACCTTTGCCGCTCCAGCCACTTACTTCCTTTGTTCTTAATTTTAGTTCCGGAAAAATATAATTGATAAAGGTAGACTTACCTACACCAGAATGGCCACTAAGTAAAGTGATCTTGTCTTTTAATACAGCCTGCACATCATCCAACCCGGTATTTTTTTCTATGCTGATTAGTTTTACGGTATAACCGATGGGCTCGTAAATACTTTTGACCAGTTCAAATTTTTCTTCTTCTTTTTTCTTGTAGAGATCTGCCTTGTTAAAAACGATGATGGCAGGCACCCGGTATGCTTCAGAAATAACAAGGAAACGATCTATAAAACCAAGCGATGTTTTGGGATCTTTCAGGGTTGCAAACAAAAGACTCTGATCCAGGTTGGCCGCTACAATATGATGTTGGTTCCTGTTGTGTGGTGAGGTACGGTTGATGTAATTCTGCCGCTCGTGAACGGTGGTAATGATGGTGCTCTCCTCCTGGGTTTGATTTTCAATTTCCACCCAATCGCCCACGGCTATTGGATTGGTAGATGTAATGCCTTCAATTTTTAATTTACCTACAATCCTTGCATTGTGTGTAATGCCATCCGTATCTTTTACCTGGTACCAACTGCCGGTAGATTTATAAACAAGCGCCCTCATGGCTGCAAGATAACAAGAATCTGAATCATAACTTTTAGGGGAACTTTCGTAGCACGAGGTAACGAAGCAGCACTTCCAGCAATAAAAAAAACAATGCTGCGGCCACGAAGGGAAGAAACTTATCATTGTACCGGATGGTATTGATCACCTGCACTTTTGATTTTTCCAGGCCATCAATCTCGGCGTAGATACCATTGAGGGAGGCGTTGTCTTTGGCCCTGAAATATTTGCCGCCCGTTTCCCTGGCAATTTCGGTGAGCAATTTTTCATCAATAGAAACCTTAATGGGTTGGTTCACGATGCCTTCCGGTGTGTTCTCCGGCAAGTTAGCATACCCATCTGAGCCAACGCCAATGGTATACACTCTTACTGCAAATGCCTTGGCAATTTCTTTGGCGGTTTTAGGATCTATCAGTCCACCATTGTTCTCGCCATCGGTAAGCAGTATAATCACTTTTGTTTTTGATTTGCTGGTACGAATCCTATCTACGCTGGTAGAAAGTCCGGACCCAATCGCTGTACCATCTTCCAACAAACCATGGCGGATATTTTTGATAGCTGCCACCAGCACAGTGCGGTCTGTGGTGAGCGGACATTGCGTAAAACTTTCGCCTGAAAAAATAACAATGCCGATCCTATCTGTAACACGCCTGTTTACAAAATCGATGGCAACTTGTTTGGCAGCTTCCAGGCGGTTGGGGGTAAAATCCCGTGCCGTCATACTACCGCTCACATCAAGACACAAAATGATGTCTACACCTTCGCCTTCGGTACGCTGGTCTTCGTTGCGCACCTGTGGCTTGGCTAAAGCGGTAATGATAAATGCAAGGCAAAGCAACCGGGAGGCAAATGGCAAGTGCCTTAAAGCAGAGCGCCAGGTTTGCAACCCAAAGGCACCCGTACCCGATACCATTACCGAAGCGGTGCGTTTTGTATTGTTCCTGATGTACCAAATGAGCAACAGCGGCAGTAATATCATCAACCCAAAAAAGATGGGCTGGGTAAATTCAATGTTATGTAAGTAGTCAAATATCAATGATCACACAAATTTTAAAAGCTGGATTTTTTTTCTAAATGTTCTATGGCATTTTTGATTTGCAAAACAGATTCCGCTGTTTGCGAAACCGGGGGATTATACTTAGCAAATTTCACAGCATCGCCACAACGCAGTGCTTCTGCTGCACCCGATACAACATGCGGATCCTTAGCCTGCGATTGCAGCTGCAGCAACAGGTCGCCCGTGGTAATGCTCATTAAATTGTTGTTGGTCTTGCGACTGTAATATTTTTTAAACACATCACTTAGCCACAGGTAATATGCCTTTAGAGATGCGGCATCTGTAGGGGGTTCCTTTTGCATTTTCTGCAAAGCCTTCATGGCTTCATCATAAGCAGACTGTGCCGTGTTAAACAATGGCGGCGCTTTTTTCTTTCTCGTTTTAAAATAGCGGTAAATAAAATAAGCTAAAACGAGAGCAAGCAGCACGCCGGCCGCAATGTACATCCACTGCCGATCTATTACAAACACTTCCATTACGGGTTTGATATCACGCAACTGCCCTGTGCTGTCGGCCGGGGAGTATCCGACCCGCACCAGGAATGAATCGCTTAAAAACTGCTGGGTAGCCTTGCCGGGAAAAGAAATGCTTACCGGAAAAGAAGGAATCTGCCACACGCCGGAATCGAAACTGGTGAAAAGGATCGATTGTCTTAAAGTGTACACGCCGGCAGCATCTGTGGTGTCATATTTTTCCTGGTTGATAATGTCAAAATGCGGTACAGAATCCGGAAGGTTGATATCAATTTTGTAAGAGGAGTTGGCAAGGTTAATTTTAATCTCGTACTGAATTTGTTGCCCTATTAAAATATCATTGGTACTGATGGCAGTTTTTACAGCCTGTGCGTTGCCTTGCAGCGATGCAATCAAAAGGAAACCGAATAATAAAAAACGATGATATATGAATTGCTTTGCAGTCATCAGAATAGAACAGGTCTTTTAATTTCTCCTTAAAAAAAACAGTTGCAAAATTTTTACATAATCTTCATCAGTGCGTATATGTAACAATTCTGCACCCGCTTTTCTAAAATATTTTTTCACCAGTTCTGTTTGATTAAAAAAGTGCTGCTGGTAGTTTTGTCGCACCATGGCACTACCGGTATCTACCCATTGTGTGCTACCGGTTTCTGCATCCTGCATTTGCAGCAGACCTACATCAGGTAACTGCATATCCATCTTGTCGTACACTTTAAGGCCAATAACATCATGTCGTTTGCCTATAACTTTCAGATCGTTTTCGTAACCGGTATCCAAAAAATCGCTGAGTAAAAAGGCTATACTTTTTTGGCGGGTAGTGTTGTTAAAGTAGCGTATGGCTTCATCTATATTGGTGCCCTGCGTTTGAGGCTCTACAGTAAGAAGCTCCCGCACTATGTACAAGCCATGTTGCCGCCCTTTTTTTGGGGGAATGTATTTTTCTATTTTATTACTAAAGAAAATTACACCCACTTTATCATTGTTGTTGATGGCACTAAAAGCTAGTATAGCCGCCATTTCTATAATGAGGTCTTTTTTTCGCTTGCCTACAGTACCAAACAAATTACTGCTGCTGGTGTCTATCAACAGCATCATCACAAGCTCTCTTTCCTCTTCAAATACTTTAGAAAATGGATGGGCGTAGCGTGCACTCACATTCCAATCTATAAACCTCACATCATCGCCAGCGCTGTATTCCTTCACTTCTCTAAAGCTCATACCCTTACCCTTAAAGGCAGAATGGTACTCGCCTGTAAAAAGCTGGGTGGTAATCTTCTTGCTTTTTATTTCAAGTTCCTTTACCTTTTTTAATATGTCGGCGGTGGTGAGCATTAATTAAGTTGTCAGATGTTAGTTGTTAGATGACAGGTGTTGGTTGTTAGATGACGGTTGTTAGATGTTAGATGACAGGTGTTAGATGTTAGATGACAGGTGTTAGATGTCAGATGACGGTTGTTAGATGTTAGATGATAGTCGTTACATTTTTTACTTTAAATTACTTTTCTCATAGTAGGAGATCAGTCCGTTTACAATTTTTATACACTCTTCCGTCATTTTATGTAATATATTAAATTTCTCTTCTTACAAAATTTCTACCATTGCAGCTACATTGAGCAAAGTATCTACCTCGTAAAGCGAACCTCTGGCAATGTGTAAAAACTGAATAGTATCCTTTTTATAATTTCTCCCACTGCCCTCTGCAATATTTGTCGGCACTGATACGGCCGCCCTCTTTGTTTGTGATGTCAGACCAAACAACTCCTCTTTTGGATAATTTTTAGTGGCTTCATAAACTTCCCGCACCAACTCCATTGATTTTTTCCACGCTTCTAAATCTTTATATCCAGCCATAGAAAACTTGTTTTAAAAGATCTCGAATGTTACAATGCCAACAACTGGCAACTAACATCTGACAACTAAATTCTGTTATCTGCCTCTCAACTATGGCACATTCACCGTTCTCAAAATCTCGTCTATAATTTCCAGCACATTTACATTTTCTGCCTCGGCTTCGTAAGTAAGGCCAATACGATGACGCATTACGTCTTTGCAAATGCTTCTCACATCTTCAGGTATCACATATCCCCGCTTGTTAAGGAATGCATAGGCTTTTGCAGCCAGTGCAAGGTTGATACTTGCCCGTGGAGATCCGCCAAAACCAATGAGCGGTTTTAGTTTAGAAAGATTATAGTTTTCGGGAAAGCGGGTGGCAAATACGATGTCTAAAATATAATTTTCTACTTTTTCATCAACGTACACCTGGCGCACCAATTCTTTGGCAGTTAATATTTCGGCAGTAGATGCTACAGGATAAATTATGGGCGCCACCAAGCCAAGTGTGTTTTGCCTGATGATCATTTGCTCCTCTGATTTTGTAGGATAACTTACCACCACTTTGAGCATAAATCGATCTACCTGTGCTTCCGGCAAAGGATAGGTTCCTTCCTGCTCAATAGGATTTTGCGTAGCCAATACCAGGAAAGGTTCTTGTAATTTATAACTCGTATCGCCAATGGTTACCTGTCTTTCCTGCATCGCTTCCAGCAAGGCACTCTGCACTTTGGCCGGTGCCCGGTTAATTTCATCTGCTAAAATAAAGTTGGAAAAAATAGGACCCTTACGAACAAAGAATTCGTTTTTCGATTGGTTGTAAATCATGGTGCCTACCACATCTGCCGGAAGCAGATCGGGAGTAAACTGGATGCGGCTAAAGTCTGCATGTATGGATTGTGCAAGCGATTTGATGGCCAATGTTTTTGCCAGGCCCGGCACACCCTCTAACAAGATGT
Source organism: Chitinophagaceae bacterium (assembly GCA_031425715.1). Classification (GTDB taxonomy): domain Bacteria; phylum Bacteroidota; class Bacteroidia; order Chitinophagales; family Chitinophagaceae; genus Ferruginibacter. The sequence goes on from JANPJW010000176.1 coordinate 24,012, forward strand.
GGCCATTGCTTAACAAGCCAATCATGAGGCGTTCTATCATTGTCTGCTGGCCTACGATCACTTTGCTGAGTTCATCGTTTATTCTGGTAACAAACCCTGCTGCATGACTGATCTTTTCATTCAGGAGGCGGATGTCTTCTGCTGTTTGTAGCATATCGTATAGGATAAATTTAGGGTTGCAAAATACGAAGTGAAAGTAAACAAAAATGCTGCCACGGTGTGAAGTGGCTCAATTCTATGTTAATTATGACCGTTAAAAGCACCTGCTATCAGAGAATTGCACTCACTTTAAGTTACCGCACTGGCTATTGATTCGTGTACAAAACACCTTACCCAGGTCTACTAACTAAGATACTTCCCTACAATAGGTACCCTTCTGCCCACACCAAAAGCTTTGGGCGATACCCGGATGATGGGGCAAAACTGGTTTCTTTTGTATTCATTTACATTAACCATTTTTAAGACACGATCTACCAAGGCGCCATCAAAACCTGCAGCTTTTATTTCTTCGGGGCCTTTACTAAACTCGATATATTGATACAGTAATTTATCCAGCACCTCATAATCGGGCAGGCTGTCGGAATCTTTTTGACCGGGCCGCAGTTCTGCGCTGGGTGCTTTGGTAAGAATGTGCAGGGGAATAATTTCTTCGTTGCGATTAATATATTTCGCCAATTCAAACACTTGCAATTTGTAGCAATCGCCCAATACGCCTAGCCCACCTGCCATGTCGCCATACAAGGTACCATAACCGGTAGCCAGTTCGCTTTTGTTAGAGGTATTTAAGAGAATAAAACCAAATTTATTGGCAATGGCCATCAATAAATTCCCCCTTGTGCGGCTTTGAATATTTTCCTCAGCCACACTAAAAGGAAGATCAGCAAAAAGCGGTTTCAATTCTTGTAAAAATGAATCGTAAATGTTTGCGATGGGAATAATGTGATAGGGATTGCCCAATTTTTTACTAAGGGCCTCTGCATCGCTCACAGAATGACCGGTAGAAAATTCAGAAGGCATCAATACGGCTGTTACATTTTCTTTGCCGAGTGCCTCGCATGCAAGCGCCAGGGTAACGGCACTGTCTATGCCGCCGCTACTGCCTAGAATTGCTTTGGCAAAACCCATTTTAGAAAAATAATCTTTTATCCCCAGGATGAGTGCTTCGTGAACTTGTGCGATGTGTAAGGCAGGCTCCAGGCCTGGAGGATTGAGCTCTTTATCGGGCAATTGCCTGGCTGGTTCAAGTATCGGCCCGTGAATAGAGCCATTGCCGTTTAAAATAAAAGCCTGGCTATCTTCTTTAAAACTGGCAAGCTTACCACACAGGTTGGCATCTTTATCAAATACCAATGAAGTGCCATCAAAAACGATTTCTGTTTGGCTACCAACTCCATTACAATAAAACATGGGTATGCCGTACTTCAACACATTTGCTTTTACGGTTGCCAGCCTGTCTGCACCATGTGTATAATCAAAAGGTGATGCAGAAATATTGATCATCAGGTCTGGCTGATCACCCATCAATATATCCATCGGGCAATATTTGTACAAAGGATTGCTCCCAAGATTCCAGATGTCTTCACAAATAGTAACCGCAATTTTTTTTTCCTTAAAATCTACGAGGTTCCAATCATTGGCTGGTTCAAAGTAGCGGTCCTCATCAAACACATCGTAAGTAGGCAAACATGTTTTATGAATCACTTGCTTTATTTCCTGGTCCTCTAAAAAATAAGCAGCGTTAAAAAGATCTTTTCCTTCCATCGCCTCATTTCGATGCGGTGCGCCTACGAGCACGGCAATACCATCGGCATGTTGCTTGATGACATCAATGGCATGGTTACACTGGTTGATGAAGTTGTTGAAATATAAAAAATCACGGGGCGGATAGCCACACACGCTGAGTTCACTAAAAACTACGAGGTCTGCAGACTGTGCTTTTGCTGTATGAATAGCGTCAATAATTTTTTGTGTATTGTTTTCAAAGTTGCCGATATGATAATTCTGTTGAGCTAAAAATATTTTCATAAACCAAATTACTTAATGAGCTTAACTGTAAGTTTGTGTGCAAATAGTAAAGTTAAATCTTTCAAAAGCATTAACGTATGAGATTTTTAGTTGTAGCAGTTGGTTTGGCAATACTCGTGAGTGGTTGTAATAACAACAACGCAGCGCCAGATGTATCAGCAATAAAAGTAACCCTCAGCACACAGCGTTTTGAACAGGATTTTTTTAGCCTGGACACTGCACGCTTTAAGGATTCGTTTGATAAATTGATGATAAAATATCCCGGTTTTGGCGAAAATTTTATTTCAACTATCTTAAATACAGATCCTAAATGGCCTGCTGATACAGCGTTCCAGTACATCAAAAGTTTTATGAGTGCTTACCGGGCAGTGTATGACACTTCGCAAAAAGTGTTTGCCAATTTTGCCCCCTATGAAAAGCAGGTTCACAAAAGCCTGCAATACTTAAAATATTATTTTCCGCAATACGCCGCTCCTCAAAGAATCATTACCTACATCGGCCCAATGGATGGGTATGGTGATATTTTAGACGTAGATGCGTTCGTGGTTGGATTGCATCAACATCTTGGCAGCAACTACTCAATGTACAAATCGGCGCTGGTAAGAGAAACTTATCCCGAGTATATCAGCAGCCGTTTTGAACCAGGTTACATTGCTATAAATTGTATGAAGAATGTAGTGTTGGATATGTACCCTGAAAAACTGGAAGATAAAACGCTCGTAGTTCAGATGGTTGAAAAAGGAAAGCGCTTGTACCTCCTGCAAAAATTAGTGCCGTTTGCCCAAGAACATCAATTGATTGGTTACTCAGAGAAACAATTAAAAGAAAGTAAAGCAAGGCAAGCTGCCATTTGGGATCTCTTTGTGCAAAACGGTTTGTTGCAATCTATAGACAACAGCGTCATCAAAAATTACATTGGCGAAAGCCCAAAAACATCTGAGCTTGGCGAAGCGGCCCCTGGTAATATTGGTGCATTTGCCGGCTGGCAGATTGTACAAAAATTTATGAACAAGTTTCCCGAAACCTCCTTATCATCGTTGATGACAATGGATGCTGAAACACTTTTTTCGCAGGCAAAATACAAACCCTAGCCTACGCTGCTACCGGTGTTTGCGACTGCGCCTGTAAAACTGCAGCAGACGGTTCTTTACCCAATTGCCTCATTACTCTAAAGTGAGAACCGATGGCCTCGCTCATGCTGTCGTAATAATTGTAAGGAACATTAAACTCTTTGCATTTTTCCTGTACAATTTTGCTGATGGCGGGATAATGCACGTGGCTGATTCTGGGAAAAAGATGATGCTCTACCTGGTAGTTCAACCCACCTACAAACCATGATATAACTTTATTGTCCATGGCAAAATTAGAAGTTGTTTTTAACTGGTGCACCGCCCAGGCAGTTTCAATATGCTTGGTGGTATCTAAAGGAATGTGCTCAAACTCCGTATTTTCTAACACATGTGCTAGTTGAAACACGAGTGATAAAGTGAGTCCCATCGTGAGGTTCATGGCCATGAAACCCGCAAACCAGCCCCAAAATCCCCACACATACATGGGAACCGCTATAAAAATAAAAGCATACCATAGTTTAGTTACCCAAAAAACCACGTGATTTTTTGGAGACAATTTCCATGCTTCGGTGGTGTAAATTTTCCTCGTAAAGTACTTGGTAAAATCCATGAACAAAATCCAGAAAATAGAAGACATAGCATAGGCAGGTAAAAGATATAAATGCTGCACTTTGTGTGCAGGTACCCACTTTTGTGTTTCGCATTGGCGAATAATTGGGCTCTTGGCAATGTCATCATCAATGCCATCTACGTTGGTATAGGTGTGATGGATGATGTTGTGCTTCTGCTTCCAGAAATAGGCGCTTGCTCCGAGAGCATTGGCAGAAAGACCTAAAAATTCGTTTAGCGTAGTATTGTTACTATAACTGCCATGGTTGGCATCGTGCATCACACTAAAACCAATACTTGCAGCAAGAAACCCGAACAGGCTGGCAAGCAACAGTGCAGGTACTGCCCCCATAGAAAGGAACATGGCACAGTAATAAACAATAATGGCCGAAGAAAGCAGCACAATGGTTTTTGTGAACAATCGCCAGTCGCCTGTCTTTTCTATTTTATTGCTGGTAAAATATTGATCAACGCTGGTTTTTAAACTTTGAAAGAATGCGTTGTCTTTGTTGTTGAAGATTATTTTAGACATATGGATAATAAATATGCGTTTTAAATTTTATAGTGTATTTACCGATTGTGGCAATATAGGAATTTTCTGTTTACGTGCAGATGATTGTAGACCTCTACAGCTTAAAATAACAGAAAAGGCTGTTAATTGAGCTTAAAAGGGACCTGCATTTCAAAAGCCGGTATAGTAACCCTGAAATTTTGGAGAGAATCGAGATTTTCCATGAGGTAAGTTCCGTGCATTCTTCCCAACTCGGTGGTAAGGTTACAACCGCTCATGTACTGGTATTGTTCACCAGTCAAAATCTGTGGTTGCTCTCCTACCACACCTTCACCCTGTACTTCTTTCATGCTTCCGTCGCTGTCAAAAATATGCCAATGCCTGCTTAGCAATTTTATTGGGAAATCATTGCTGTTTTCAATAGTGATTCTATAAGCAAACATAAACTCATTGTTCAGCGGATTACTGAACTCGGGCTGATAAAACGATTCTACACTTACTTTTACTCCGCCGGAAATTTTGCTGGTCATGTGTATAAATTTACTGCAGGTTACAAAATAGTAGCATATGCATGTAGGAGCTCATTATTTTTTCTGGGTGAGTTTGTATTCATTTTTCAATAACCAGCCCAACACTTTTTCCCGGTTGTCTCCCTGCACAATTATTTCTCCGTCCTTTACAGAACCTCCTGTTCCGCAAAATGCCTTTAATTTTTTGCCCAAGGCTTCCGCATCGGCGGCAGTACCCTCAAAACCTTCCACAAGGGTAACTGCCTTACCTGCACGGTGTTTGGTTTCGAGCTTAACTTTCAGTCGTTGCAAGCCTGGAGGTAATGTTTCCTTTACTGACACCTCTTCTTCAATTTTAAAAGAAGGATCGGTAGAGTATACAAGAGCGCTGCCTGTTGCAATTTTATTTTTTGCCATATTTAAGAAATGGTGATCGCTTTTAAACTTAGATCTAAACTTACTGCCTGGTGAATTACAGCACCACTTGAAATAAAGTCTACCCCAGTTGCTGCATATGTTTCAAGATTATCCAAATTAATCCCGCCACTGGCTTCTGTTTCGTATTTTCCTTTTATAATTTTAAGCGCTTCTGTTATTAGCTCCGGTGAGAAATTGTCCAGCATAATCCTGCTTACCTTACCCGTTTCCATAACCATTTCTACGTCTGATAAAGAACGGGTTTCTACTTCTATCCTCAAACCTGGTTTTTTTAGTTGCACATACTCCCAGGCCTTTTCTATAGCCTCTTTTATACCACCACAGTAATCAATATGGTTATCTTTCAACATAATCATATCGTACAAACCAATACGGTGATTCACTCCACCCCCAATTCTTACAGCCTCCTTTTCTAATACCCTGAAATTTGGGGTTGTTTTGCGTGTATCTAATAAACGTGTATTATAACCTTTTAGTTTGGCCACATAGGTATGGGTAAGTGTGGCTATTCCGCTCATCCGCTGCATGCAGTTGAGCACAAGGCGTTCACATTGCAAAATGGTGTGCACTTTTGCATCAACTTCAAAAGCGTGTTCGCCAAAAGACATAGCTTCCCCATCTTTTTTGTGAGGTGTAAAAATAGCTCCTGGCTCCATGTAATGAAAAATGCTACGGGCTACATCCATACCAGCCAAAATTCCTCCTTGCTTAATTTTTAACACGGCTTTCCCCCTTGTGTCGGGCCCTATTGTAGAGAGCGTAGAGTGGTCGCCATCGCCAATATCCTCCGCCAGGGCATTTTTTATAAGAAAAATGATCTGTTCATCCTTGGTCATGGAAGCAAAGCTAAGTAAGGAAATTCGTTTTGGAGTATTAAAAAAGCCCCATTAGGAGCTTTTCAAATCAATAGAAAGTGTCACTCATTTTCGAACCGTATTTCCTGTAACAACTGCTTTTCACCCCGCTGTTTCATAAAAATAGTTGTTCGAAAGGCGCCATTTTTAGTAATCAATTTACCAATACAGTATTCTGAGCCCGCATTATCCCCCTTATGAATAACCTGGAAACTTTTAACAGGGTTTGTAGCTAAAAAATCTCTCAATACAACTTCTGCCTGGCTCTTGCTGTAACTGTTTCCCTTTTGCGGCAGGGTTATGTCTACAGTGTTGTCAAAATGGCGGGCCACCTGTGCTGCATTGCTTGCCTGCATTGCGTTAATCACATCCTGGATACCTGTTTGTGCAGTGGAGGAGAGCGCCATAAAACCGGCGCATATCAGTGTAAAAAATGCTTTCATATCAGTTCAATTTAATTGATGCGTCAAAGTCTAAAAACGTGCCAACAAAGCATCCTATTGCCCATTTAGGATTTATTTACGAAGCAATAGTTAAGCTCATCACAAGCTAAACTTCAAATAAGTAGCTTTACAGCATGGAAAATAAGAAAACAATGTTAGTAATCATGGATGGCTGGGGTTTAGGTAGAATAAAAAGCAGTGATGCTATTCAACATGCCAATGTTCCTTTTGTAACATCCTTGTACTCCAAATATCCAAATTCTACGCTCAAAACCTGTGGTTTAGATGTAGGTCTGCCCGAGGGCCAGATGGGAAACAGTGAAGTGGGTCACCTGAACCTGGGTGCCGGGAGAGTCGTTTACCAGGAGCTGGAAAGAATCAATGTGGCCATACAGGACAAGTCCTTTTTTGAAAATTCCACGCTGCTTGAGTCCATATCATATTGTAAAGAACACAATAAACCATTGCACCTGCTTGGGCTGGTAAGCAACGGTGGTGTTCATTCCCACATTAACCATGTAAAAGCCATTGCCGATCTGTGCCTTGCGCACCAGTTTACGAACCTGCTTGTTCACGCTTTTACCGATGGCAGGGATACAGATCCAAAAAGCGGAATTCTATTCATAGACGAGCTGCAACAACATTTAAAGACATCTACCGGAAATATTGCCAGCATCACGGGCCGGTATTATGCCATGGATAGAGACAAAAGATGGGAACGAATCAGTTTGGCTTACGATGCTTTGGTAAATGCAAAAGGCGAAAAATCGCAGGACCTGATAGCGTCTATTCAAGAATCTTACGATAAAAATATTACAGACGAGTTTATGCTTCCCATTATTAATGCAAGCCTTTCTGAAACAAAAATTCAGGATGGCGATGCAGTGATCAGTTTTAACTTTAGAACAGACAGGTGCCGGGAAATTACAGAAGC
>JANPJW010000177.1:0-3649 GCA_031425715.1 Chitinophagaceae bacterium
TGCTGTTTTTATCAAGACCTTTTATGCCAAGTTCATTTAGTTTTTCCAGAGCCAGCAATGCAATTGGGAACTTTACCGTAGATGCAGGATAAAAGTATGCATTGTCATCACGATTAAAGTAGTGTATTTTTAAAATGGGCGCACCATTACTACCTCGGTTAATCTCTGTATAGATGATCTGTACATTACGGTCTTTGCGATGCAATAACAAGCTGTCTATCATACCGGGATAACCTTTAAGCACTTCTGCAAAAAATGGATCTTCCCTTACTCCGGTCACCACATCTTTTATGAGCGGTGGCGTTACAACCGGCACCACCACCTTTTTTGAGGTGCTGCAAGAAACAAAAAACAGGAAGGCGACAAGGGTTGATAATAGTAGGTTTTTGTTATACATGAAGAGGTCTATTTGAGTGCAAAATCAGCATTTTTCTAAAAAAAACCATCAACCCTCTTCAATGGCTTTTTCCCCTATCTTTGCACACTTATAAAAATTTACAAAAGCTAACAAAAGATTTTAAAACATGAGACTGAAAGGTTTAGTTTGGTTTTTCACGATTGCATTGATCCTGATATCCATTTGGGAATTATCTTATACCTGGGTTGTACGCAGCTATGAGGGAGACGTAAGAGCGCAGGCCACCAGGCTTGTTGCCAAACAATCCGCCGGTTTATCGCCTGAAGATAAAGATGCCTTGATTGACGCAAGAACTCAGCGTGTTTTAGACAGCACAAAAGAGAAAGTAATTTATCCATTGTTAGGAACTACCTACCAAAAAGCAAAAGAGGCTGAATTAAATCTTGGGTTGGATTTGCAGGGAGGTATCAGTGTAACAATGAATGTGGCCCTGGATGGTTTATTAAAATCGTTAAGTAATAATTCTAAAGATCCGAAGTTACTTAAGGCTTTGCAGGTTGCAAAATCGCAGACTGCTAGCAGTGATGAAAATCTGATAACTTTATTTACCAGGGAGTACGCAAAACAAAATGGCCCTAACAGGCTCAAAGATATTTTTGCGGGGGCAGGCAAAGAAGTAAAAATTTCTGACAATGACAATGCAGTTACAACAAAACTGCAAACCATTGCAAAAGGAGCCATCAATCAAACTTACAAGATTCTTGTAAAACGTATCGATAAGTTTGGAGTTGCACAGCCTAACATTAATCTTGATGAAAACAAAGGTATCATCAACGTAGAATTGGCGGGTATTAAAGATCCCGAGCGAATTACAAAATTCCTACAGTCATCTGCAAACCTGCAGTTCTGGGAAGTTTACAACATAAGTGAACTCGACGAGGAAATGATGATCGCAGACAAAAATTTGCAAAGATATTTGAATGGCATGAGTTTAGGCGATACTGCTAAACTGAACGACACTACGAAAAACAGAAATCCCTTATTAAAGGTACTACGACCTTCAGGGGTCCAACAGAATCCTGACGGCCAGCAAAGCTTTACTCCTTCTATTGGTGGTGTTGCGCTACAAGATACAGCCACCTATTTCAGTTACATAAATAACGATGTTGTAAAATCTGCTTTTCCTCCAGAAATGAAGTTCCTTTTTGGCCTGGAAGAGAAAGATGCGAAAGGACAGACTTTTTTCCCATTGTATGCGATTAAGACTGTGTCTGGGTCTGATAAAGCTCCGATTGAAGGGGATGCCGTTGCAAATGCCAGCCAGGTTTTCGACCAGATGGGTAAGCCAGCTATCAGCATGCAGATGAATCCCACCGGCACAAAACAATGGGCTAGACTTACAAAAAAAAATAAGGGTCGTCCGATTGCAATTACCTTAGATGATATTGTATATAGTGCACCGAATGTAACTGGTCCTATTGACGGTGGTAACTCAGAAATTTCTGGAAGTTTTACAGTGGAGCAGGCGAAGGATCTTTCGCAGATCCTCACCTCTGGCAAGCTGGATGCTCCTGCAAAAATAGTGGCAATGCAAGTGGTAGGCCCTACCCTTGGTGCAGAAGCTGTAAAAGGCGGTGCTATGGCATTTGGAATTTCCTTCCTGGTTATTTTTATACTGATGATCGTGTATTATAACACAGCTGGTTGGGTTGCAAACGTTGCGCTTATTCTCAACCTGTTATTTACTATCGGTATTTTAGCAGCTTTAGGATTTACTTTAACAGCCGCCGGTATTGCCGGTTTGGTACTCACCATTGGTATGGCGGTGGATACCAACGTTGTTATTTTTGAAAGGATTAAAGATGAGCTAAACAGAGGAAAGTCTTACCAACAAGCAGTAAACGATGGTTATGCCCGTTCTCTTGCTCCTGTGTTGGATGCCCACGTAACGTCGTTGTTAACTGCTATCATCCTTTTGTATTTTGGTCTTGGCCCTGTGCTAGGTTTCGCTACTACGCAGATCATTGGTATTTTACTATCCTTGTTTTGTGGTATCCTTGTTTCTAGATTGATCACTGATTTCTGGACTAACAAAAATCGTCACTTCAACTATTTCACTTCCGTTTCAAGAAATATTTTCAAGAATGCCAACTACAAATTTGTAGAGTGGAGAAAGTATGCTTACATCATTTCGGCAGTGGTTTTATTGTTAGGAATTGCATCTTTCTTTAATGGTTTCGACCAGGGTGTAGAATTTAAAGGCGGACGCAGTTATACCGTTCAATTTGACAACCCGGTAAAAAACGATGATGTACGAGATGATCTTAAAGCGGTTTTTGGTGATTTCCCTGTTATCAAAACAGTTGGCGACAACCGGCATCTGAACATCACCACTTCGTACAGAATCAACGAAGAAAACGTGGAGACCGACGTAAAGACAAAATTGTTTACCGGGCTTAAGAAAGTGTTGCCAGCCAACGCTACCTACGAAAGTTTCTCTAAGAACAACATCCAGGCTTTTCAAACCATTCTTCCAAGTATTTCTGATGATTTAAAAAGAGGGGCAGTAAAAGCAACGGTGTTTGCTTTGTTTGCCATCTTCCTGTATATTTTCATCAGGTTTAAAGACTGGCGTTACTCTGTGGGTACCATCTTTACTTTGTTGCATGATGTATTGGTAACCTTGATCGTGTTTTCTTTCTTTAAAAACATCGTGCCTTTTCCGTTGGAAATTGATCAGCATTTTATTGCAGCCATCCTTACGGTAATTGGTTTCTCTATGAACGATACCGTTATTGTATTCGACCGTGTAAGGGAATATAGCCGGGATCTGAAAGGTGCACCTAAATCTGAGATCATCAACAAAGCCATTAACCATACGTTGAGTCGTACCATTATGACATCGCTCACTGTGTTCTTAACGCTGTTGATATTGTTCATTTTTGGTGGTGAGGTAACCCGTGGCTTCGCCTTTGCCATGTTGATAGGTGTTATCACTGGTTCTTACTCTTCGATATTTGTAGGTGCTCCCGTATTGTTGGAGTTTGCAAAAGACAAACCTTTGGGCGCAGCAGCCGAAGTTGTTACAAAGAAAAAAGAAGTTGCCCCCGAACTTTGATAAAATAAATTAACTCATTAAAAAACCCATCGATTTAGATGGGTTTTTTAATGCAATTTATTTTGACTAGCTAATTATAAAAAAGTCAGTGGTCATTGGTAATTAGGTCATCGATCAACACCTGTTGATATCCAGCTCGTAAACCTTTGAAACTTTTTAAACCTGTAAAACCT
>JANPJW010000178.1:0-3902 GCA_031425715.1 Chitinophagaceae bacterium
TCGCTGCAGGCAAAAAAACAAACGATCAGCCCTCCCAGTAAAATGTTTTTCTTCATCTTTTCTATTTTTATTTTATGATAATCCTAATATAGAGCGGTTAAAATTCTCATCAGAAACAGTGCTGGCAAAATCATCAAAAGCTTTTTCTGTAACCCTGATGATATGCTTGTTGATAAATTCGGCGCCTTCTTTTGCCCCATCTTCCGGATGTTTAATGCAGCATTCCCACTCCATCACGGCCCAACCTTTGTAACCGTATTGAGTTAGTTTGCTAAAGATAGTTTTAAAATCTATTTGACCATCACCGGGACTTCGATATCTGCCCGCACGATTGAGCCAACTTTGATATCCGCCAAAAGTACCTTGCTTACCGGTGGCATTAAATTCTGCATCTTTCACATGAAAAGCCTTAATGCGTTCATGATAAAAATCTATGTACTGTTTATAATCCAGCTGCTGTAACACAAAATGAGAAGGATCGTACAACAGGCAAGCCCTCGCATGATTGTTCACTTTTTCTAAAAACATTTCATAAGTTATACCGTCAAATAAGTCCTCGCCGGGATGAATTTCGTAGCACACATCTACCCCACACTCGTCAAAATAATTTAATATAGGAAGCCAGCGTTTGGCAAGTTCTGTAAAACCTTCTTCTACCAGGCCTGCCGGCCGCTGTGGCCAGGGGTGAAAAGTGTGCCAAAGCAGGGAGCCACTAAAAGTAGCATGTGCCTTTAAGCCAAGGTTCTGCGAGGCTTTGGCTCCGTACTTTAACTGCTGTACCGCCCACTCTGTTCTTGCCTGGTAGTTTCCCTGTATTTCTTTTGGAGCGAAGCCATCAAACAAAACATCGTAAGCGTGATTCACCGCCACTAACTGACCTTGCAAATGCGTACTGAGTTCTGTAATTTCCAAGCCACATTCATTTACCAATCCCTTTATTTCATCTGCATAGGTTTTGCTTTCGGCCGCCTTTTGCAAGTCCATCAAGCGGCTATCCGTGGTAGGTATCTGCACTCCTTTAAAGCCAAGTGTTTTGGCCCAGGTACAAATGCTTTTTAAATCATTGAAAGGGGCTTGGTCGCTCATGAACTGAGCAAGAAAAATTCCGGGACCTTTTATTGTTTGCATATTTTATATTTTATTTTAAGCTTAGGGGCAGAGAGGTTAAGTTATTTTGGCACGCAGAGGGGCAGAGGACGCAGAGATGATTTTGTAAAGTCGTCTGGCATAAAAGCATTTAAAATTTTGTGTAAATACCTTCCTCTGCGCCCTCTGCCCCTCTGCGTGCCATTCTCCTTTCTGTGCTTGCTCCTCTGCGTGAAAACTAATCCTCCATATAATTATTTGCAACTCTCTTTATTCCATCCCTCAAAACTTCTACATTAAAATTTATAAGCAGACCAATGGAAATATTTGTCAGCCTCAAATAAGTCTTCAGCACTTTGAATGCAACCGAAGGAACTACCTCCTGGGATTTTAATTCTACCAATACTAAATCTTCTACCATCAGATCATATCGCAAATCAATATTCATTTTTACGTCTTCATAAATAAGAGGAATTGATTGCTGCCGTTTCACTCGTAGTACACGTTTTACCAGTCTATAGCTTAGTAGTTCTTCGTACACAGACTCTAATAAACCAGGGCCAACATCCCGATGAATTTTTATAGATTCCTGGATGATTATTCCCGTAATATCATTGATTTCCATGATTTCATTTTTTCCATAAGAGAACTGGTAAAAAATTACTCACCACTATAATCCGACGTGCCTTTTATTTCATCCTCTGCGCCCTCTGCCTCTCTGCGTGCCATTCCCCTCTGCGCCCTCTGCCCCTCTGCGTGCCATTCTAAATCACAAAATCTCTCCACTTCTCCTCACCCTCACTAGAAGCAACTGCATTCTCCACAAACGCCATTCCCCGAATACCCTCTTCCACGCTTGGGAAGTCCAGCCATTCTTCCTTGGGTATTTCGTTGTTCATTTTGGCGGCAATAGTTAGGGCAAAGTTGCGGTATAGATTGGCAAATGCTTCCAGGAAACCTTCCGGATGCCCTGCAGGTACCCTCGTGTTGTGGGCAGCAAAACTGCTGTTGTAAGTACCACCCGTTCTATAAATTTCTGTAGGCTTATCCAGCCATTTTACCAATAGTGTATTGGCATCAGTATGATTCCATTCAAGTCCACCTTTTTCGCCGTACACTCTAAGTTTTACATTGTTCTCTTCTCCGGCAGCAATTTGGGTGGCCATTAAAATTCCTGTTGCACCATTATCAAATTTTAAAAATGCACCACCGTCGTCATCCAGCAGCCTGCCTTCTACCACGGTATTTAAACTTGCGCATATTTTAGTAACCTGCAAGCCGGTAACATATTCTGCCAGATTAAATGCATGGGTGCCAATATCTCCCATACTACCGGCTTTTCCACTTTTTTTAGGATCTGTACGCCAGGCTGCCTGTGCCTGTCCTGTGGCTTCTAAAAAAGTGCTCAGCCATCCCTGCGGATACTCTACGTACACTTTCCTTATTTTTCCCAACACACCACTTTTTAATAATTGCTTTGCCTGCTTTATCATCGGGTAGCCGGTGTAAGTGTGGCATAGTAACAAGGTCAACCCTGTAGCGGCCAATTTCTCTTTTATCTGCAAAGCCTGATCCAGGGTTATGGTAATGGGCTTTTCTATCACCACATTAAATCCCTTGTCCAACGCCATCATGGCAGGCTCAAAGTGCACAAAATTGGGCGTTACAATACTTACAAAGTCCAATCGCTTTTCTGGCGGCATGGCTGCTTCCGCTTCCAGCATCACTTTATAATCTGTATAAATTCTGTCTTCACTTAAAAATAAAGATTTACCTGAGTCAAGTGCCACTTCAGGATTAATACTAAGGGCGCCTGCTACCAACTCTATCTGGCCATCCAGGTTTAATGCCACCCGATGCACTGCTCCAATAAAAGCATCTTTGCCACCGCCTATCATTCCCATCCTTAATTTTCTATTCATACTATTTTATTTTAAGAGACGATAAATATAATTTTAAAAATCAATAATTAAATTATTAGAAAAGTGCGTTGGTGATATTTTATCTATTTGTGATGAAACTAAATAGTTTTTTTAAAATATTACAGCCTGCATTAAAATAATTCCTAAATTACTCCTCTTGATTACTTTCTAAACTTGCTATATGAAGCTTACCACAAGGCTGCAACTTTCTGCCATGATGTTTATGGAGTTTTTTATTTGGGGCGGATGGTTTGTAACGATGGGCACTTATCTAAGCAAAAGCATTGGTGCTACAGATGTTCAAAATGGCCTTGCTTATGGCACGCAATCCCTCGGGGCCATTATTGCACCTTTCGTAATTGGACTGATAGCTGATAAATTTTTTTCTGCACAAAAAATATTGGGTGTATTGCATCTTGCCGGAGCAGGGCTAATGTATTTTATTTCTACGAAAGAAGATTTTGCCTCCTTTTATCCGTTGTTGCTTATTTACATGATTTGCTACATGCCTACACTGGCTTTGGTAAATTCTGTAGCCTTGAAACAAATTAAAAATGCAGAAAAAGAGTTTTCATTTATAAGAGTGTGGGGCACGGTGGGGTGGATTGTTGCGGGCCTTCTTATAGGCTGGATGGCCTGGGAGCAGAATGGGCAGCTCGTAAATACCTTCAAGGTTACTGCTGCAGTTTCACTGGTTTTAGGACTCTTCAGTTTTACTTTACCTGACACACCTCCCGGCAAAGCAGGTACCAAAACTACCATTAGGGATATCCTTGGCCTGGATGCGTTGAGTTTATTAAAAAATAAAAATTTTCTGATATTTTTTATTGCCTCCATGCTTATTTGTATTCCATTGGCATTTTATTACCAGGAAACCAATAAGTTTTTAAATGA
>JANPJW010000179.1:0-5606 GCA_031425715.1 Chitinophagaceae bacterium
GGTTTTGTTTTTAATTCTTTGGCAGCTTTTAAATAAGGGATGAGGGTGAGATGCACCACAAGGCAATCTTCTTCGGGCATTTCCCATTGCAACTGGCGCACCGCTTCTACAAAAGGAAGACTTTCAATATCGCCCACCGTACCGCCTAACTCTGTAATCACAATATCAAACTTTCCACTCTCGCCCAGCAGCAGCATGCGGCGTTTGATTTCGTCGGTTATGTGGGGAACAACCTGCACTGTTTTGCCCAGGTATTCTCCATCTCTTTCTTTATTGATGACTGTTTGATAAATGCGACCTGTAGTTACGTTGTTGGCCTGCGACGTAGGTGCGTTCAAAAAGCGCTCGTAGTGCCCAAGATCCAAATCGGTTTCGGCACCATCATCGGTTACAAAACATTCTCCATGCTCATAAGGATTCAACGTACCCGGATCCACATTAAGATAAGGGTCAAATTTTTGAATGGTGACGGTGAGCCCCCGGCTCTGCAGCAGCTTTGCCAGCGAGGCCGCAATGATGCCTTTACCCAATGAAGATGTAACTCCTCCTGTTACGAAAATAAACTTGGCCATGGTTGTAAGATTATTGGTTTAAATCAAAATATGAGCTGCAAAAATTGCCTGGACCCTGCTTGATTGTACATACAAATCAAATCAGGAAAGCATTTAATGCAGCAAAATTCAAAAAGACATTTTATTAGAAAATAATATTTGACCGGAGGAAAAAAGATCAGGATATCCTAGAGGTCGGGTAAAGATAGGACGAATATTTGGGAAGAGAAAAAAAAGGCACAATTAATCAGTTTTAACCAGCCCGCTTTCCTAATTTGGAATCTCTAAATGGACCTAAAAAATATTTTTCTATTTGTATGAAATTAATACCGGTTTTTATAATCGTTTGCTTCAATTGGATCGGTGCTTCGGCTCAACCAAAGGAGAATGACACAAGGCCCGCAAATCTTGGGTCAAAAACTTTTTCACTTCATACACAAGACGAGGATATCTCCCTCAAACTGCCCTTCTCAAAAATAAGGGTAATAGATGCAAGATTTGATACCTCCAAATTAGGCTTTGTGGCCAACAGGGTAGTGTTCATGGAACCCACCAATAGATTTGAAAGATTAAAATTAAGAGGGGGAACTGCTGCTGCATTGGAAAATTATTATGCCAACGCTCATTTAGACAGGGCCAGTTTAAGTGAATATGGATTGTTAATAGTGATGAAGAAATTTTGGATTAGTTCTGCCAGGAAATATGACTTTCAAAAACAAAGCCAGTCACTAACCATCAATGGCGAATCGAGACTGATAGCGAAGTGGGAACTATATATTTTTAAGGATGACGGGTATCTTCCATTTCGTAGAATTGATACCACTATTGAAAGTACCCAATCTGTGAGGCAACTTTTTAAGGATGAAAATGCCACGGATTACAATAAAGAAAACATCTACAGTATCCTAACCAATTTTTTAGGCCAATATAACTACACGAAAGCCATCACTGTTTTTGCAGACCGGGCAAAAAAATCCCTGAAAGAAATAAATGATCTGAACAACGAGAGATTTCAAATTCCAATCATTTCAGATAATAAGGTCAGGAAAGGTGTATTTCAAAATTTCACTGAATTTAAAAACAATGCTCCCACGCTTTTAAATTTTAAAGAAAATGGTATGAAATATAGTTTGATCCATGAAGATCAATTCCTGGTGGACGATAAGGGGACAGCAATTACAAATTACTGGGCCTACTCAACGGATAAGTACACCCGTATTGGCCCCTACGGAAATGAAACAATTTTTAGAAGCGGCAATACTTTTGACTTTTTCTTAAAAAAAAGGATAGTGACCCCAAGGTCCCAGGGAGACATTGTATTTAAAAACCATTTCATGATCTGGATACCTTACCAGGTTGATATGGAAACCGGTGAATTTTATTGATAATACTTTAAACAAAAATGGACCAGCCTGGCACTGGTCCATTTGATAAAGTCTAAGGTGATAATCAGATCGCACTCAGTGCTTCGGCACTTTCACTGTTTTTCAGCATATTCCCGATGGCGTTATCATATTTATCTTTCCAGTCCGCTGTAGTTCCCCAGTCTTCTCCATCCATCAAAATATTTTGTGCTGTTACTTTACCCAGCAAAGAAAAAGGCACCCCGGCGGCTTGCAACGCATTTGTAAAAGCTAGTTCCTGGGATAGTGTAACCGTTACCACTACCCTGCTTTGGCTTTCGCCAAACCAAAAGGCGTCTTTGCGTATGGCAGAGCCGCTGCTGCTAACTTCAAAACCAAGGTCGTTGTTAAATGCACTTTCTAACAAGGTGATGGCCAGGCCACCTTCGCTTATATCGTGGGCCGATACTACCAATTTGTTGCTGATCAAACTCCGCAGTTCTTGTTGCAGGGCGTACTCTTCGTCCAAATCAAAATAAGGACAAGTGCTAAACTCCTCGCCCACTATTTTATGCAGATATTCAGAAGAACCTATGTCGTTTCTACTAAGCCCCAACAAATAAATTGAATCGCCCGCATTTTTAAAATCAAGCGTCATTTTATCATTTACACTATCTAAGATGCCCACCATGCCAATGGTAGGGGTAGGATACACAGGCCCATCTGGTGATTGGTTGTAAAAACTAACATTACCACCAGTTACCGGTGTTTCAAATTTTACACAGGCCTCGCCCATGCCTTTGATGGCATTGGTAAATTGGTAATAAACTTCCGGGTCGTATGGGTTGCCAAAGTTGAGGCAATTGGTAACACCCAATGGTTGCCCACCACTACAAACAATATTTCGTGCAGCTTCGGCCACAGCTATCATAGCACCTTTGCAGGGGTCTGCAAATACATAGCGACTGTTGCAGTCTGTTGTGAGAGCAAGTGCTTTGTTGGTAGGCTTTGCTACTACGATGGCTGCATCACTCGGGGCATTGGTGCTTGCTGTACCCGCTCCTACCATGCTGTCGTATTGCTCATACACCCATTTTTTGCTGGCTATGTTTGGTAGAGCGATGAGTTGCTCCGCAACAGCTTTTAAGTTGGCAGGTTCTTCTACATTCGCAAGATCGAACGCTTCTATTTTATCGAGGTAAGCCGGGCGTTTTATCTCCCGGTCATACACCGGGGCACCACCACCAAGCACCAGTTCTTCGGCGGGCAACACGGCTTCCAATGTGCCATTCATGTAAAAGTTCAGCATACCGTCGCCGGTTACTTCCCCTATTTCGCTGCAAGGCAGGTCCCATTTTTCAAACACATCTATCACCATTTGCTCTTTGCCTTTTTCTACCACCATCAGCATACGTTCCTGGCTTTCGCTCAAAAGCAGTTCCCATGCCTTCATATCTTTTTGGCGGGTGGGTACTTTGTCCAGGTGAATGATCATACCAGATTTTCCTTTGGCACTCATCTCTGCCGTAGAACAAATAATACCTGCTGCACCCATATCCTGCATGCCTACCACGGCGCCCGTTTTTATAACTTCCAGGCAGGCCTCCAGCAATTTCTTTTCCTGGAAAGGATCGCCCACCTGCACGGCAGGCAAATCTTCGGCACTGTCGGCTGTAATTTCTGCACTGGCAAAACTTGCACCACCGATGCCATCTTTACCCGTAGCACTGCCCACAAAAAATACAGGATTGCCAATACCTTCTGCAGTAGCCGAAATGGTATCACCATTTTTTAAGATCCCCACGCTCATGGCATTCACGAGCGGGTTGGTGTGGTAGCAATCTTCAAAATAAATTTCGCCGCCCACCGTGGGCACACCAAAGCAGTTGCCGTAATGGCCAATACCATGTACAACGCCTGCCAGCAAATGCTGTGTTTTGGCGTCCCTCAAATTGCCAAAACGCAGGGAGTTTAACGAGGCAATGGGCCGTGCGCCCATGGTAAAAATATCCCTGTTGATACCTCCCACGCCGGTGGCCGCACCCTGGAAAGGTTCAATGGCAGAGGGATGATTGTGAGATTCAATTTTAAAAACCACGCCGTAGCCTTCTCCAATGTCCATCAAGCCAGCATTTTCGTCCCCGGCTTTTACCAACATATTCTTACCATCTCTCGGCAAAGTCTTTAGCCATTTGATAGAATTTTTATAACTGCAATGCTCGCTCCACATCCCGCTAAAAGCACACAACTCAGTAAAATTGGGAGTGCGCCCGAGTTTTACTTTTATCATCTCAAACTCCTCTTCGGTAATTCTCAGTTGTGCGGCGGTGGCGGCTGTTATCTCCATAATATAATTGTAAAAGCGGTTTTTAAAAACGCAAAGGTAAAGGCTGTGATTTTTTTATAGTAGCCCAATGAAGATTTATTTTAACCAACTATACACAGGCAGCCAGCATCAGGATTTAAACCGGGCGAGAAGCCTTCACCTGCCATTCCCGGAATGCCCCGCCTTAATTGAAAGCGCTGCAGTGTGTTACCAGCTAGGTAGAGCATCGACCCGAGTTGCGCAAAGAAATATGATGATTTAAAATATGTAATCTTTAAAGTAGTAAAATTGATTTTATCAGACGTTTAGGATAAAATTCTTACCAATAAGTCGCAATTTTTCCCTTTTTTTGCAGGATAAAACCTTAAAAACAATGAATTCATTACGTTTTAATGCAATCAACAAACTGGCAAATGCTGCTAACCCGGTTAATGTGGCTAACCCCGCACGGATTACAGCCGTCTTTAACGAGAATGTATTTACACTGGCCAATGCCCGCCATTATTTGAGTGATGAGGCTTATAAAAGCCTGGTGGCTTCAGTACGTGGCGGTAAAAAAATTGACCGCTCCATGGGCAACCAGATTGCCAATGGTCTCAGAGCCTGGGCAGAAGGAAAAGGCGTAACGCATTTTACGCATTGGTTTCAACCGCTCACCGGTTTATCGGCTGAAAAACACGATTCATTTTTTACGTTGAAAGGCGATGGTACGCCCATTGAAGAGTTTGAAGGTGGTGCATTGATTCAACAGGAACCCGATGCCTCCTCTTTCCCCAGCGGTGGGTTGCGTGCAACTTTTGAAGCAAGAGGCTACACGGCATGGGATCCCTCCTCCCCCGCTTTTATCATGGAAATTGGTGAGGGAAAAACTTTGTGCATTCCTACCATATTTGTTTCTTATACCGGCGAGTCTCTTGATACCAAAACACCTTTAATAAAAGCGCTTGTTGCCCTGGACAAAGCAGCCGTAGATGTGTGCCAGTATTTTGATAAAAATGTATCTAAAGTAACAGCCACCCTTGGCTGGGAGCAAGAGTATTTTGTAGTAGATGCGGGCCTTGCCAATGCAAGACCCGACCTTACCCTTGCCGGCAGAACCGTTTATGGCCATGCCCCTGCAAAAGGACAACAATTAGACGATCATTACTTTGGAGCCATACCCGAGCGTGTATATGCTTACATGAGAGATTTTGAACAGGAAGCTTATCGCCTTGGCATTCCGTTGCGCACCCGCCACAACGAGGTGGCACCTGCACAGTTTGAGTGTGCTCCTATTTTTGAAGAAGCCAATCTTGCGGTAGACCACAATACTTTGCTGATGGATGTGATGACGAGGGTGGCCAAGCGGCACAACCTGCTGGTATTGCTGCATGAAAAACCTTTTGC
>JANPJW010000180.1:0-1656 GCA_031425715.1 Chitinophagaceae bacterium
CAAGGAAGCGAGCATCTCCTTCCAATACACAGACTCTTGCCTTAAGATGGATTTCTCAGCCTCTTTGTACTCGGCTTTAAACAATGCAAAAGCGTCTATGTCTTTTCTGAACTGCATCACATAATCCACAAACTCTTCCATGTTCATCCCTTTTATCTTTTCATAATAGGCAGGGTCTTGCTTGCGAATGGGTTCTTTAAAATTGTATTCAAAAATATAGTCGAGTGGTACATAGCCTCCATTGCTTCCCATACTTTCCTTTATCTCCTCCTCGGTGAGCAAAGCAGCTTTGGACAATTGGGAATCTTCCAGGTGAAAACGGATGGCAGGCAACATTCCTCCGAGCGAATGCATCACAATGGAAAAGCCCTTGCTGTCTTCGTCTACCTGGTAACTGTATGTATTGTCTTCATTTTCTATGAAGTGTCCATTGCTGCGGGCAAGTGTTCGCACAGCATCAATAGCGCTGAGGGAGGAGCCTTTAATTGCAACGGGGTAGTTAACCTTTTGCGCTAACTTTTGTGGAGGGTAAGGCGAATCATACCAATTTACTATTTTGCCTTCCTGTTTTTTAGGCCATCTGTGCCCGGTACAAATAACGAGTTTATCAAAAATGTAAGTTTTGTTTGCTGCCGTGAAAACGGTTAGTTCTCCCGACGCTGCATCCTCTTTTACGTCTACCACCTCAGCCTTGTACTGCACCGTAGTTTTAATACCAGCGGCCTTACCTTTTGCAAGCAAAAGTTCGAATTGGGCAGACAGGTATTCACCAAATAACAACCGGGGAACCACTTTGTATTCATTAAAATTTTCTTCTGTAATGTTATAGGTCTTTAAGAGATCGGCGGGTGCCGAATGTAACCAATCAGCCATAGAATTTACCATTGGCGGAATCTCATTGTCTGATACATTGGTGATGTGTTCTTTGCCCGCACCATCCACACTATAGGGCATGCCCGCCCCCAATTTATTTTTGCGCTCAAAGATGGTTACTTCCATAGCGGCATCGCCGGCATCTACCAATTGCTTATACATAAATAAAGCGGCCGGGCCGCCGCCAATGATACCAATTCTTGCAGGTCTGATCGAAGATGTCATGTAAATCGCTTTTTTGTGTTGAATATTTTAAAAATGAGTGATAGCAGATCTTAAACGTTTGGCGTAATACAGGAACTTACAAACCATTATTTCAGCCGCTCCGAAATTTATTATGCAAAGACAAAACCAAATATATTTCCGCCTGCCAGCATGAAGTTTGCCGCCGCCAAAGCTGTAAACAGATGATCTAGATTTTTTTGATGACTGTGTAAAGGTTCGTGCCGAAACCTATTCGTTCGGCTGGTGCGGTAGGGTGAAATGAATTAGCAATTAAAGCTAAACACTGTCCTGCTGCATCTACCATTTCGGGAGGTAATAAAGAGCTATGTAGTACGCAAGTCAGGAGCCGAAAGATCAAATAAGCTCAACCGGAACTGTTCATCATTTTCATAACAAATGGCAAACACAGCTTATCACATATGATGTAATTTGTAGTTAAGTAGCTGTATAAACTTACGGGATTGTCCACAAAACAAAGTTTGCACGATAGATAATTTTGCCGTGTCCTATAGTTAAAGCCACTACAATGTTACTTCGAAAATCAATTCAAGATCTGCG
>JANPJW010000181.1:0-2035 GCA_031425715.1 Chitinophagaceae bacterium
CGGCCTGGTGAGTATTATAAAAGAAGGACGAATAGGCAATGCAAAAGTAGGAGCGGGCGATAGGCTCATCATATAAGCAGATGAGAGCGATGGCTCTATAGTACAATACGAACCAGAAGTAGGTTTACTTTTAAATGTAGACAAGGATCACCAGGAGATAGCAGAACTGATGGAAATATTTGGGAAGTTCAAACAAAACTCAAAGGAATTGTTTGTAGTGAATCAATCCAATGTTTTAGCAGCACAGTTGTCGGCTAATTCTGCAAATGATTTCTCTACAAATACAAATTCGGGCGCAGGCTATATTGCCAATAATTTTGAGCAAGACGGTTTGCAAATTAGGTTTACCATAAACGAGCATCCATTTTTGTTACACACGGTTGGTAAACACAATATGGAAAATGCGTTGGCCGCTGTTGCTGTTGCTCACCAGTTGGGAATTACCTATGAAACCTGCGCAGATGCGCTAAAGGAATACGAGGGTATTTATCGCCGCCATCAATTGCTCGGTATCAAAAACGGTGTGCATGTAATTGATGACTACGCACACAATCCTGCCAAATGTGCCGCCTCAATTGCCGCCTGCCAGCCCATTGCAGAAAAAGTTATTGCCTGGTTCCAACCACATGGCTACGGGCCCACCCGTTTTTTACGCCACGATTTTGTACAGGAAATTGCAGGAGTGTTGCGGGAGCAGGATGAGATCTGGATGAGCGAAATATTTTACGCCGGTGGCACAGCCGTGAAAGATATTTCTGCCAATGATCTGATACAAGATATTCGGGCCCTTGGTAAAAACGCATTCTTTGTAGAGGATAGGGCAACACTCCTTGAAGCAATTCGTCCGCATATTTCCAAAAATTGTGTGCTGCTGTTGATGGGTGCCAGAGATCCAAGCCTTGAACAGTTTTGCAAAGCCTTTTATGATCAGTTGTAAAATATATTACTAATGCTAACATTCATCTGGTGACTACACTCATTGTCAACATAGCACAACTGGTGGGGGTGAGAGCAGAAACCTTTCTGCTGCGGGGTAAAGCCCTGGCTGAACTTCCGAGGATAGCACATGCTTTTCTTTTGATAGAAGATGGCCTCATTGTTGACTTTGGGCAGATGCACGAACTGGAATTAAGGGTGCCTCATTTGCCCGTGAACGTGCTGGATATTGCCGGTCAATATATACTGCCGGCCTGGTGCGATAGCCATACACACCTCATTTTTTCCAAAAGCAGGGAAGATGAATTTGTTCAAAAACTCAAAGGTAAAACCTATGCTGAAATAGCTGCAGCCGGTGGAGGTATTTTAAACTCCGCAAGGGCGCTGGAAGGTACTGCAGAAGAAGAGCTCTATCAACAAGCACTCAGTCGCCTGCAAGAAGCAGCACGCTTAGGAACCGGGGCCATTGAAATTAAAAGCGGCTACGGGTTAACGGTAGCGGCCGAATTAAAAATGCTCCGGGTGGCCAAAAGGTTAAAAAGCCAGTCTGACATGGTTATTAAAACCAGCTTTCTCGGCGCTCACACTTATCCTGCCATGTACAAAAATGATCATGACACTTACATCAACAGTATTGTAGAAGAAATGCTACCGGTAATTGCGGCCGAAAAACTAGCAGATTACATAGATGTATTTTGTGAAGAAGGTTTTTTTTCTGTGGCAGAAATGGAAAGGATTTGTGTTGCGGGAGCCCAGTATGGTTTAAAACCAAAACTGCATGTAAACCAACTGAGCAGTATGGGTGCTGTGCAAGCAGCTATCCGATTGGGTGCAGTATCGGCAGATCATTTAGAAGTGATGACGGCAGCCGATGTAGATAGCCTCGCAAATTCGTCTACAATAGGTACGCTTCTGCCCACTGCCGCTTTTTTTCTACGTATGCCTTACCAGCCGGCAAGGGCATTGATTGATGCGGGGGCGGCTATTGCGCTGGCCTCCGATTTCAATCCAGGTTCTTCGCCTAGTGCCAACATGAATTTTGTAGTTGCCCTCAGTTGTATTCAAATGAAAATGCTGCCGGAAGAAGCCATCAACGCAG
>JANPJW010000182.1:0-4080 GCA_031425715.1 Chitinophagaceae bacterium
AATAAGAAAGCTTGTTTAACCGGATAGTGGCTCTTGTAAGAATGGCCACCCGCCCTTCATACGCAGACTTTGCGGGCAAATTGCCAAAAGCTTTCTTGCCGTCCCAAAACCCGTGGCTTTCTATGGCCTCCATAAGCAGACTGTAAGTTTCACAATTAAAAAAACTTAGCCATCCTGCAATAAAGCTACCCAGCAGTTCTTTGATTGAATAATCGTAATGAGTTTCCTCAGCATTGCTGGCACGCATGGGCTGCACAGTGAGTATCGCCCATTGCTGCCAGTCAGGTGATTTATCAAAAGTGCCATTTTTGCCCGAGCCCATTAATTTATAAAAAGAAATCCGTTTGTTGAACCACAAGGGAAAATGGAACAACGCCATGGCCAATATCGCAAAGGGGATAAACCTTTTTTTATAACGTATGATGGTTAGCGACACTAGCTGCATAAGAATTTGCAATATAGGCAAAGCCGTTCATCCAAAAAAAGGGTGTGGAAGGCTACGTGCCCCGGGCACAAAAAAACCACTGATTACTCAGTGGCCTGTCATTATCTTTTAAAAACTTAAAATTGCTCCAATCTGCTAAAAAAGAAGTCACCTTCAATTTTGGCATTTTCATCGCTGTCACTACCGTGAACGGCGTTCTCACCAATGGAAGCTGCATATAATTTGCGGATGGTACCTTCTTCTGCCTGGGCAGGGTTGGTAGCGCCAATCAGTTTACGAAAATCTTCTACTGCGTTGTCTTTTTCAAGAATTGCTGCGAAGATGGGACCGCTGCTCATAAAGTCTACCAGCTCGCCGTAAAATGGGCGCTCTTTGTGCACCTCATAAAATTGCCCCGCTTTTTCCTGGCTAAGCTGGGTCATTTTGAGGGCCACAATCCGAAAACCTGCGGCATTGATCATAGACAATATAGCTCCGGCATGGCCTTTTTTAGTGGCGTCCGGCTTAATCATAGTAAAAGTTCTGTTGCTCATCTTAATAATTTTGGGCGCAAAGATAGGATTCTAAATAATTAGCATTGTCCCTAATTTGCTGATTAGCTAATTAACCCTACTTTTGCGCCTCGTTATGCAATCAATATCCGGTATATATTCAGAATTAAACATTCCAAAAAAGGTGGTGATCACCATGCACCAAAAGCCAGACGGTGATGCCATGGGCTCCACCCTGGCGCTGTACCACGTGTTGCATCAACTCGGTCACGAAGTGCTGGTTATTTCTCCCACCAACTGGACGAACTTTTTAGATTGGATGCCCGGCGTAAAAACAGTGATGGATTATGAACGCAATGTGGAGGCAGCCAATGCGATCATTGAAAATGCTGAATGGATCTTTTGCCTGGACTTTAACACCCTGAACCGCACCCGAAAAATGGAGCCGGTATTATTGGCAGCTAAGGGACAACGAATCCTGATAGATCACCACCGGGAGCCGCAAACAGAAGTTTTCGCCTACGGCGTAAGCGATACCAGCAAAAGCAGCACCGCAGAAATGGTGTACGATTTTATTGTAGCCTCTGGTAATGAAGCGCTGATAAACGAAGAAGTTGCGGAATGTATTTACACCGGTGTAATGACAGATTCTGGTTCTTTCAGGTTTCCTTCTACCAGCGCCAATGTGCACCGACTGGTGGCTTTTTTAAAAGACAAAGGTCTGCAGCATAGCAAGGTGCACGAAGCCATTTACGATAATTTTTCAGAAACCAGGCTACGATTTATTGGAAATGTATTGCTAAACAGGATGCAGATTTTTTATGAGTATAACACGGCGCTTATTGCCATACCGGCAGCAGACCTTTTGAAGTACGATATTAAAACCGGCGATACCGAAGGTTTGGTCAATTATCCGCTGAGCATAGAAGGCATTAAGATGGCAGCAATTATTATAGATAGGGGGGAGGAACGTAAATGTTCTTTTCGCAGCAAAGGAGAGGTGGACGTAAATACATTTGCAAGAAAATATTTTGGCGGCGGCGGTCATTTTAATGCAGCCGGCGGGCAAACGACAGATACCCTGGACAATGCAGTAACTCATTTTATTACTGCCATGAAAGAAAACAAAGACATATTATCAACCTATCAATTTTAAAACAAACAATAAAGAAAAATGAGAAAAGTTTCATTGGTATTAGCACTGGCAATTTTTGCCCTATCTGCCTGCAAAGAGTCTTTTAAAAAAGGCGATGAAGGCATAGAATACAAAATCATTTCATCTGGCAACGGAGAGAAAGTAGCGTACGGACAGTTTATGCAAATGGAAATTGCCCAGTTGTACAACGATGGTAAGAAAGATTCCCTTATATCTGATACAAGGACTTCTCCACAGGGACCAGCTTTTGAAGTGTTGGATTCTGCGAATATGCCGCCAGCTTATTTCAAAATTTTGGGCCAGTTAAAAAAAGGCGATAGCCTGGTTATCAGAATCATGGTGGACAGTGCTTTTAAAAATGCACCACAGGGAATTCCTGCTTTCTTCAAAAAAGGAAACTACCTGTTTACTACTGCCAAAGTTCTAAACATTTTTAAAACCCGTGAGCAGGCTGACAGCGCAAGAAACATAGCCATGGCTGCCGCACAGGAAAAACAAAAAGTATTGGATGCTGCGCAAATTACAAAGGACGACAAAACCCTTACCGAATACTTTGCTAAAAATAACATCCAGGCACTGAAAGCTTCCAAAGGAACTTATGTGCAAATCATCACACCTGGTACAGGAGCCAACATTGATACAAGCGTAGTAGCTAAAGTAAACTACACTGGCAAAACAATGGAAGGAAAAACATTTGATTCCAACACGGATCCTGCTTTCAACCATGTACAACCTTTTTT
Organism: Chitinophagaceae bacterium; assembly: GCA_031425715.1. Lineage (GTDB taxonomy): Bacteria > Bacteroidota > Bacteroidia > Chitinophagales > Chitinophagaceae > Ferruginibacter. The sequence continues at coordinate 2,833 of JANPJW010000182.1, forward strand.
GGTTAACATGACTTCAGACCAGTCTTTGGGCCAGGGTGTTATCGCCGGTTGGACCGATGGTATGACTTTGCTTAACAAAGGTGCCAAAGCTAAGTTCTACATTCCGTCTGCACTCGCTTATGGTTCACAAGGTGCAGGCCAGGACATTAAGCCGAATTCAATACTGGTTTTTGACATTGAAGTGGTAGATGTATTGAACAGAACACAGGCATTGGCCGCGGCAGACCAGGAGCGCAAGATGATGGAAGCTATGCAAAAGAAATATATGGATAGCATGCAAAAAGCAAACCCACAGCCACAACAACCAGGTGGTCCTCAATAAATAATTAAGTGACAAATTAAAAAAGCCGTTTCATTTTCATGAAACGGCTTTTTTGTGCGACATAAGTGTTTAGAGACGTTAAGGCTGGCTGGCATTTGAATAAACTTTCACCAACTCCACCGCCTCCCTCGCTTCCTTCACATCATGCACCCGCAAAATATTTGCTCCATTGAGTAAAGCGATGGTATTCAAAACAGTCGTTCCGTTCAGCGCCTCAGCAGCCGTAATACCCAGGGTTTTGTAAATGGTTGCTTTGCGGGAGAGGCCCGCAAGTATTGGCTTTTCTAATATTTTTAATAAGGAGAGATGCTTGAGAAGGGTAAAATTATGTTCCACTGTTTTGGCGAAACCAAAACCGGGGTCTATGATCACATCGTTGATCCCTGCCTGCCGGCAACCTTCTTGTTTTGCAATAAAAAAATCGAGTACTTCTTTTACTACGTCTTCATATACGGCATGCTGTTGCATATTTTCCGGGCGACCTTTCATGTGCATGCAGATGTAAGGAACATTTTTAAAAGAAGCCACTGTTGCAATCATGTCTTCGTCCATATTACCGCTGCTGATGTCATTTACAATATGGGCACCCGCCTGCACGGCGGCCTCCGCAACTTTGCTGTGGTAGGTATCAATAGAAATAATAGTGTCTGGGAAAGCTTCCCTTATGCCTTCAATCACTGGCAATACCCGCTCTGTTTCTTTGGCTGCATCTATGCGCTCGCTTCCGGGGCGGGTACTTTGTCCGCCCACATCAATGATCGTTGCACCTTCGGCAATCATTTTACCGGCATGTTGCATAATTCCTGTAAGACCTTTATCCAGGTGACCTTCAAAAAAAGAATCGGGAGTAGCATTTAAAATACCCATCACGATGGGATGCTCCAGGGGCAGCAATTTTCCTTTGCAGTTAAGTGTTAACATGTGAC
>JANPJW010000183.1:0-4318 GCA_031425715.1 Chitinophagaceae bacterium
TTTTGCAGTAATACAAAAAGAAGTGAGAGACGCTAGCAACAACCTGGTACAACCTGCCATCACTCAAAATTTTACAAGCCCGTTAAAACCATTTGTGCGCCTGGGAGCATTTGTGCAGGTGGGTAAGAGGGTTATGAACGACAGGCTAGGCATCAGTGGTGGTGTGCGCACAGATATGAATACGTTTACCACAGATGGAATGAATGGCTTACAAACTTTATCTCCAAGAATTTCTTTGAGTTATGTGTTGGCTGATAAGGTTACACTAAATGCATCTACCGGCATTTATTACAAATTACCTGTCTATACCATTTTAGGCTATGCAGACAACAACAATGTGCTGGTAAATAAAAACGCAAAATATACCCGCTCTACTCACTACACCACAGGTTTTGAATTTTTACCCAATGATGGCTTGCGATTTACAGTAGAAGGCTTTTACAAAAAGTACGGTAATGTAGCAGTATCTGCAAGGGATGGTATTTCATTAGCCAATCTAGGGACTGATTTTACAGCACTTGGAAACGAGGCAGTAAATACTAACGGAAAAGGAAAAGCCTACGGCATGGAGTTTTTTGTACAGAAAAAGTTGACGAATAAATTCTTTGGGATACTTTCTTATACATGGTACCGCAGTTTGTACAGTGGTGCAGATAATAAGTATGTTTCAAGCAGTTGGGACAACAGGCACTTGCTCTCTATAACATGGGGCTACAAGTTTCCACGCAACTGGGAACTGGGTTTAAAGTTTCGTTACCAGGGAGGAGCACCTTTCACCCCATTTGATGAGATGGCCTCCCGGTTAAATTATGCATCGCAGGGAAGAGGCACCTTAGACTTTGCCAGACTGAACACACAACGCCTGGGAGGATTTAACAGCAGCGATGTAAGAATAGACAAGAAAATTAACCTGAGAAAATTAACCATCGATTTGTTCCTGGATGTTACCAACTGGTACATAGCAAGAAACCCGGTGATACCAGAATATACCTGGCAAAGGACCGCCGACAACAGAACTTTTAAAACAACAGATGGTATGGCCATAAAAGCAGATGGAAGCAATGCCATACCAACACGGGTAAAAAATGATGACCCAAATGTGGTTCCTTCGCTAGGCGTTATTGTAGAATTTTAAATTTTAATTTCACCAAGTGTTAAGTACATTCCGCTCTTTCACAGTCAAGTTTCTTAAGCAATGATAGCCTGAATTAGTTGGAGGCTTTTCCAGTAAACGACACGCCAAACATCTTTGCATTGCCTAAACGTTAGAGGTTTAAAATGCCTGACAGAAATATTTTAATTTGCAGCTGTCTTAATAAAAGCAACATCACATGAAACTTGATTTATATCAAATTGACGCATTTACGGATAAGATGTTTGGAGGCAATCCCGCATGTGTAGTGCCACTACAACATTGGTTGGCAGACGAACTACTTTTAAAAATTGCCAAAGAAAATGCTGTTGCGGAAACTGCTTTTTTCGTATTCAAGGAAGATAAAATACATCTTCGTTGGTTTACGCCAGAAATAGAAATGGATTTGTGCGGCCACGCCACATTAGCCACAGCACATTGCTTAAAGACAATTCTTTTCTATCCAAAAGATGAAATCATTTTTGAAACCCTGAGCGGAGATTTAAAGGTAACTGTTGAGCAAGATCAGTACAGCCTGGACTTCCCGGCAAGAATGCCCACAAAAACAGCTTTGCCGGAAATAATCCAAAACGCTCTCAATATTCAGCCAAAAGAAGCGTACAAGGCGAGAGACTATATGTTGGTGTATGAGCGTGAAGCAGACATACAGGACATCAAGATTAATCGCCAAATCTTTGATAAGATAAATTTAGACCCAGGTGGTGTAATCGTAACATCAAAGGGCGACACCTGTGATTTTGTTTCAAGATTCTTTACATCCCAGGCATCCATTTTAGAAGACCCGGTTACGGGCTCTGCGCACTGTTCATTGATACCATTTTGGGCGGCCAGGCTTAACAAGAAAAGTATGCTGGCCTTTCAACTCTCCGATAGAATGGGAAAACTAAATTGCGTAGACAACGGCGAAAGAGTTTTAATTACCGGGCAGGCAAAAACCTATTCAGTCGGCACATTGTGGACGGAATAATGATTCCCTTGCATTCCTCGCCATCACCTTTAACTAATTTGAATGCAAGACCAACACAGCCTGCAGATATCTGAAGAATAACGCTAATTTTAGCCTAAAGAAAAATCTAATAAAAATGAAAAGAACCATAGCCTTGTCTTTCTCGATTATAATCAGCATTTCTTCAGGGGCTCAGCTAGGCAATCCTCCCGCATTGAATGCGATTAGAACGGAAGATTTGAAAAAGGATTTGTACGCATTTGCCGATGCGCATTTTAAAGGTCGTTCTGCAGGCACTTTGGATGAACTAAAAGCCTCCATGTGGTTGGGTGAAAAATTCCGTGCTATTGGGTTAAAGCCTGCTGGCGATGATGGAACCTTCTTTCAATATTTTACCATGGTTCGCAACCATATTTCAAACAATTCTTATGTGCAGATAAATGGTAGTTCCTTAAAGCTATGGAAAGAAGTGGCTATTGCACAGATGGCAAACGTTTCGTTGACTGCCCCGATTGTGTATTTGGGTAATGCTATTGATATTGATACAAATGCAGTAGACGTAAAAGGTAAAGTGGTGGCAATAGAATCTAATTCAACAGGAATTAATTTGGATGTATCCTTACCCACCTGGCGCTACAACAGGTATATCTATGTAAAATATGGTTTGCCATTGCTGCGCAAAGGAGCTTTGGCCATCATTTTTATAGCAGACGAGCAAGCGGAAAAAGCATGGGATGATGGCGAAGAAAATTTTAAGAGGGGCACTTATGACATAGAAGGAGGCCCCAATGAAAATGTGACCAGTAAGGTGCCTGTTTTATGGCTGCATGCAAATGCTAAAAAGGAACTTTCAGAAAGTACCGCAACGTTGAATTTGAATCTTATTGTTTCAAAGTATGCTTATCCTTCTGTAAATATTGTAGGGTTTGTTGCAGGTACCGATGCGAAGCTAAAGTCTGAGTATCTTTTATACAGCGGTCATACAGACGCACACGGTATAAGGAACCCTATCAAAAATGATTCTGTTTATTATGGAGCGGATGATAACGGTAGTGTTAATGTGGCCATGCTGGCCAATGCAAGAGCCTTTGTAAAAAATCCGTCCAGGAGATCTGTATTATTTGTGATACATGGAGCGGAAGAAAGAGGTTTGTTGGGGTCAAGGTATTTTTCAGCAAATCCAACCGTGCCTATAAAAAATATTGTAGCGGTTTTAAATGGGGATATGATTGGCAGAAATCACCCGGACAGTGCAACTATCCTGGGCGCCAGGCCACCACATAGAAATTCACTCGATTTCGTAAACATGGCTTTGGCCGCCAACAAAGAGGGACCCAAATTTAAATTGGATACCACCTGGGATGCTGTTACTCATATTGAAGGTTGGTATTTTAGAAGCGATCACCTGCCTTATGCAAGGCTGGGTATACCCGCCATTATGTATACAACCCTGCTGCATCCAGACTATCATACACCGCAGGATAATGCTGAAAATATCGACTATCTCAAACTGAAAAAGATGGCAGACTGGATGTATAGAACCGGTTGGAAAGTAGCCAATGCTACCAGGCGGCCAGGGACGGACAAGGACTTCAAACTTGAGCGATAAAACGGTTTAACTCCCGCTCCTCCGAATTGCGTTTAAATGTATGTAGAAGTGTTTTTGTATTAAATGATCTGCTAGTCATTTTTGCATGTATGGTTTAGCCCGCTAACTGGTAGTTAATGGTTGAGCTCAGCAGGTTGGTGCTGTTTGTTCACGAATACTTAAAATAGCTTTTCATCTTTTTAAAAAAACCTTCTTTTTTTCTGCGGCTCACTTCCAGTTCTTTTCCGTTAGATAAAAGCACAGAACCACCCTCGCCCCGCAGGTATTCTTTTACATGCTCCAGGTTAACAACATATGACTTATGAATGCGGGCAAAGTTAGAGTCTTCTAAAAGTTCCTCGTATTCGTGTATGGGGCTCGAAGCGCAGATGAAGGGCCGGTTGGTAAAATGGATATTGGTGTAATTGCTGCTCGCTTCACAATAAATAATATCCTGGATGTCTATCACCTGGAAACCTTTTACAGAAGGGATACATAATTTCATTTTTTGCGGACTATCTTTTTGGCGAATATTGTGCAGGAAAGTTTCAATATGCTGACCACCGGTTTTGGCTTCTATACTTTTCTGCGCTCTTTTTACCGCCTCTATCAACAATTCGTCATCAACAGG
>JANPJW010000184.1:0-5726 GCA_031425715.1 Chitinophagaceae bacterium
ATTATAACCAATATGGGCGTGGTTACAGGGGATGCGCAATTGAAGAAAAGCAGCAGTTTGTAAGAGACTGGATGCTGGATGGCAGATACTGGATACTAGATTTGGGATACTAGATGGCGGATGCTGGATGGCGGATGGATACTGGATGGCAGATACTGGATGCTGGATACTGGATTCGTAAAAAAGGATTTTATGAGTTATAAAAATCTTGAAATATGGAAGCTGGCAAGAGAACTGACCATTGAAATTCATAGCATGTCGTTGCTGTTACCCAAATTCGAACAATTTGAAGAGGCACAACAAATAAGACGGTCATCCAAAACAGTGAGGAGTTGTATAGTTGAAGGATATGGGCGAAGAAAATACAAGGCAGACTTTGTAAAGTTCTTAATATATTCTTTGTCGTCCAATGATGAAACAATAGATCACCTGGAAACACTTTATGAAACATCTTCTCTAAAAGATGAGAGTAGCTATCATTTAATTCACCAAAAGCTGGAGTTACTTGGAAAAAAACTCAATAATTTTTTGCAGGCCGTTCAACGAAGTCACAATGAATTTCAAAGTTAAAAGTGGTTATCCAGTATCAAGTATCCAGTATCAATTAACACTAATCGTACATTTACAATTAAATAATAAAAAGCATGTCAAAAATTAAAGTAGACAATCCGGTGGTAGAGCTGGACGGCGATGAGATGACAAGGATCATCTGGAAATTTATAAAAGACAAATTAATTCTTCCTTACCTGGAGGTACCCATCCAATATTACGATCTTGGAATGGAGTATAGGGACGAAACAAACGACCAGGTAACCATTGATGCAGCCAACGCCATCAAGGCCTGCGGTGTGGGTATTAAGTGTGCTACCATTACCCCAGACGAAGACAGGGTAAAAGAATTTAATCTGAAGCAAATGTGGAAGAGCCCGAACGGCACCATCCGCAATATATTAGATGGCACCGTTTTTAGGGAACCCATCGTAATGCAAAATGTACCCCGCCTGGTAACCAACTGGACGGCACCTATCATTGTAGGCCGTCATGCCTTTGGTGATCAATATCGTGCTACCGACACTTTGATAAAAGGAAAAGGAAAATTGACCATGACCTTTACCCCGGAAGCCGGCGGAGAAGCTCAGGTATTTGAAGTGTACAATTATAAAGGTGATGGTGTAGCCATGGCAATGTACAATACCGATGAAAGTATTTACGGTTTTGCCCGCAGTTGTTTTAATATGGCGTTGAGCAAAAAATGGCCGTTAAACCATTCAACCAAAAATACCATCCTTAAGAAATACGATGGCCGTTTTAAAGATATTTTTGAAGAAGTATATCAAAATGAGTTTGCAGCGCAATACAAAGAAGCTGGCATTACATACGAACATCGCCTGATTGATGACATGGTAGCCAGCGCCCTAAAATGGAACGGCAATTTTGTATGGGCCTGTAAAAATTATGATGGTGATGTACAAAGCGACACCGTTGCACAAGGCTTTGGCTCTTTGGGCCTCATGACTTCTGTATTGGTAACGCCTGATGGATTAACTATGGAAGCAGAAGCTGCACATGGTACCGTTACCCGCCACTACAGGGAACACCAGAAAGGAAAACCAACTTCTACCAATCCTATTGCCTCTATTTTTGCGTGGACAAGAGGCCTTGCCTTTAGAGGTAAACTAGACAGCAACCAACCGCTGATTGATTTTTGCAATGCACTGGAAGCCGTATGTATTGAAACCGTAGAAAGCGGCAAGATGACCAAGGATCTTGCTGTGTGTATTCATGGCAATAAAGTAAACCATGGCGAACACTACCTGTACACCGAAGAGTTTTTAGATGCGATTGATGAGAATCTTAAAACTAAGATGGGATTGTAGGAAATTACGAATGACGAATGTAGCGAAACGAAATAAAACACCCCGCAGATTGGGGGGTGTTTTTATTTATTGTATTTGATGCTAATCCAAATTAAAAGCTGGTGTCAGTTAGAGACACCAGCTTTAAGTAAATTATTCAATTATTATTTGTTTTGAAACTGTAGAACTTCCATTTGATATTTCTAAAGTATATAACCCACTTTTCAAATTAGATGTATTTAAACTAAATTTAGCTTGCCCTCCATTCACGGTCCATTGTCTCACTATGGATGAACTGTTAAGTGAGTATAACCTGACATTTAGTACATCTGTTGCTCTTGTTTGCTGCTCAAAAATGATATTCAAATTTCCCTTAACCGGATTTGGAGATACAGAAAATTTATTAAAAGTGGCACCACAATAACTTGAATAAAAATCTGCTCCATAAAAAGGTCCTTCGCTGTAAGTTTTAGAACCGCACGCATTCGTTATTGTTCCCACTAATTGAAAAGAACCCGTTCTCCTTATATTTAACACCGGAGTGTAACCTCCTGCACCAAATTTTATACTTGCCCCGTTTCCTGTAACAGACCAACTGAGTTGCGTGCCTGGGGCTGGGTTTTGTAAGGAGGCATCAAATTGCATCAGGCCGGAATTGCAAAAATCAAAAGCAGTTTCGTTAGCCTGCAACGAAACACTGCCAGGAGTGCCTACAGCAATTGGAAAATTAATGGGCGGATAAGTGCCGCTGCAATCAGAAACAGTAGCTGTAAGCACAGTATTCGCATTACCAGTACCAATTCTTGTAACAGTCACACTATTTCCACAAAAAGGAGTGGAAGGTATGCTCGCTACGCTGTTATTTGATAACGTCCAACATACGGTTGCCCCGGTAGGTATTGTATTTAATGTATAAGTTGAACTGCCAAAGCATAACAATGGTATACCACTGGTAATAGTTGTGGGGCCAGGCCTTGAAATACGAACAGTGGAAACGGGGCCATTAGCCGCTAATCCTATACCACATGTTTTATTAGAGGCCCGTATTCTGATATCGGCGCCATTGCCTGTGAATAAATCTGAGGTAATGGTAACATTGTTTAGTCCACCTATCCAGGTGCTGCCATTTGAAGTTGTATTGCCAAGTTTCCAGCCAGTTGGCAATAAATATTCATAATCAGTAACAGACCCAAAACAAAGTTCCGGATTCTCAAATGTTGTAAACCATTGAATATTCGGAAAACTTATAGTTGCACTTGTAACCTGGCAACGTGGAAATATGATGGGCTGTGTTTGATTGGGCTGTATTTTATTACATGGAGTATTTGCCGATGATATGGCAGTAAAGAACAAGGATTTTATTCTTTTAAAAATTGCATCGTAAGTCGGGGTACCGTTTGCAGTTGTATACGATATACGAAAAATTTGTGCCTGATTAGCATCTGCAAATTTCCCTTTAAAATTAAAAGTTGTATTACCGCCAGAAGAGGTAATATTATACGGTGCTTGCGAAACAAAGCAACCTCCAATACCAATTATGCTGTTATATGTTCCGGGTACAACTATTGTAAAAGTAGTCTCTGTATTTGGACAGAAATCGTTATTAATAGATGGGCTAATGCTTTGCGCATTTATTAGTTTTGTTATTATTACTAAAAGAACAAGTAGTTTAATTTGTTTCATAGTCTTTTAATTTAAAAATTTTCTAAATGAATTTGAAATCCTACGGATACCTGAAAGCCTTTACGATCATCCTGGTATCCAGTTTGGCCGGTTCTCGATTCTTCTTTTATGCTATACCCTAATAAAATTTCAAGCCCTACTGACGAGTTGAAAAATATTTCAGGCCCGGCCATTATTGAAAAACTATTTAACTTCCCACGTTCCTTTGGAGGAAGTGCATTTTTATTAACTCCAAATTGATAGCTGACGTCTGCGAGAAGATTATATGGCTTCTCTGCAGTTAAGAAATAATACCGTGCAAATGGTCCGATAGAATACTTTTTTGAGTTAGTTATCAATCCGCCTTGGCTGGTAACTTCACCCTTGAAAGAAGAAAATGTTGGTCGGAGCCCGACTGCTAACTTATTAATGATAAAGTAACCCACCGATGCAGACACATCAATACTTGTGTATTTTGCTGTTTGATTAAAGGTAGATGTGCTATAATCTTGGTTATAGGAGTAGAAACTACCAGTACCACCAACAAGCCAGATGCCCTTGTCTATTTGAGATTTTGTTGTCAGTGATATTGCAATCAGTGTAAAAAAAATAAAGAGTGTTTTCATATTGATTTTTTTATCTAAAAATAAAGATTCTAATCTGTTAGGCGGACTTCGATCTTTGTTTAAATTTATTATAAGCATATTTATTATTTTATTTCATCTGCAAAAACGCATTGCAGTAAGAAGCCGTCGGGTTTACAGTACGCCTGACGCCAGATCTAAATTTTAATAACTTCATAAATCTGCGGCTTTTATTTGACATAATTCTGGCGGTTTCCCGCCAAAATTTTAAATAGATCATTTTAGGAACCAGAATAAGAGTAATATTGAAAGTGCATTTCATTAATCGACTTCATTCTTAAACACCCATGGACAATCCCTTAAAAAGTGAACTTAATCTCCCCCCCCCCGAAATTTACTATTGCATATGCCGACGACCATCAACTGGTGCGGGAAGCCATCAGCAATTATATCAACGGGTTTAACAATTTCAGGGTTACACATACTGCTGGAAACGGCAAGCAGTTAATGGAGAATATTGACAGCAGGAACTTGCCGGATATAGTGATCCTGGATATAGATATGCCCGTGTTAAATGGATACGACACTGCCAGGCTACTCAAAATCAAATACCCCAATATTAAAATTTTGATATTGACTGTTTTTGACAATGAAATAGTGAGATCACTTTCGTTCTCTTGCGGCGCAGATGTATTCTGCTCTAAAGATATTTCTCCACAGGAAATTGAGCATACTTTGATAAAGCTACTTACTGTGGATTCTAAACCCACCCATCATAAAGACTCTGGCATTGTTGTATCGGAGCAAATCTTTTTAACGTGGATTTGTTCTGATAAAACCTATGAGGAAATTGCAGATTTAATGAATATTTCGCTTAGGCAAGTAGAAAGAATGAGAGCATCGTTATTTGAAAAACTGGAAATTAATAACAGGACTTCCCTGGCTGTGTATGCAATTGCCAATGGGCTTGTTACCAGTTAAGCAGTATCGGAATATAATTTTCAGGCTGCTATTTACCCTCTTTCACATCTCTGCTCCCGGCATACAACTCATACTCAAACAAACGACAATCTATTTTGCTGGTAAAAAATTCTATTCGGCGTTTTGGCTTTAACCCAATCTTTTTACCCAACTCCAGGTTACCGGTAAAAATATATCCGAAATACCCTTTGCATTTTTTCTTTAAAAAATCACCCATACGTTTGTAGGTTGCCATCAGTTCGTCTTCCACTCCCAGCCTGTCGCCATACTCAGGGTTAAAATATACGACACCTCCTACCACTTCAGGAACGGTAGCGTCATCAAAATCGCAAACCAGTAATTCAATTAAATCTTCCACGCCGGCAATGCCTGCGTTTATTTTAGTGATGTTCACCGCATCTTCGCTTATATCGGAAGCAATGATGCGCAGGCCTGCAGGAGCTGCTGTTACTTGTTGTTCCAATTGCTTATACGCTACTTCATATAAAGCAGGGTCGTACCCAAGCACATGCATAAAAGAATAGTTGCTGCGATATAAACCCGGCCTCCTGTTCGTTGCCATCATAGCTGCTTCAATAGCTACCGTGCCGGAGCCGCACATGGGATTGATAAACGCCGTTTGCCCGTTCCAGTTACTGGCCAG
>JANPJW010000185.1:0-29646 GCA_031425715.1 Chitinophagaceae bacterium
CAGGTTTACATCAGCAAGCTGCAAAGACTGAGCAAGTTCATCAATACGGTACACCTCCCAAAACTGAAGGTTGGCACTTGACTGTAAAAACTTTCTTACTCTTTCCTGATCCTTGATACCAGCCAACTCTACGTTGATGATACCTTTATTTTCGTTGAGATTTATGGTAGGCTGAGCAACACCAAACTTATCAATTCTTTTTACCAGAATCTTGTACGTTTGATTGATCGCACCTTTAGCAATGGTTTGTAGTTTATTGATAACAGCATTGTCTACGTCTGTTATTTTTACTTCTTTGCCAGGACCAGCAAATAAAGCAGCCAGTTTGCCTGACCCATTTTGTTTGATGTACTCCGTGGTGAAAAGCGTGATTAAGTTTTCCTCGCTATTTATCTTCTGAACTTTTGCAGCTTCAATTGCTTTTAGTAATTGAGGATCTCGGGAGTTGTTGCTCAAAGATTTTAATAAACCATCCAGGGCCACATCCATGGTAACACTGATACCACCCTGAAGATCTAATCCTAAATTTAATTCCGCTTCTTTAGCTTTCTGGTAGGTAGTGCCTAACAAAGGATAGATTACTTTCTCTTTTGTGCTGTCTAAAACACGCTGAGTTCTTGCGTCAATCAATGCTTCTTTATCTTCAGGCGATAAACCGGCAGATTGTTTGGCAACAAGCCTGGTGGCCTGCGCTCTTACGTCTCCCTCATAGCTGCGTACAACCCAGGTATAAGATAATTCCCAAATGGAGATCAGGATCAATGCAATCGTGAAAAACCAAACTAAACCTTTCAGTCTCATGTTTTAAAATCTTTTGTTAGCTTTTGTAAATTTTTATAAGTGTGCAAAGATAGGGGAAAATGGTATTGAAGACGGTTGATGGTTTTTTTTAGAATTTTGCTCATTTTGCACTCAAATTCGTGGTATCATGTGCAATAAAAATCTACTATTAATCTCGTTTGTTTGCTTCCTGTTTTTAGTGAATTGTAGCCCTTCAAAAAAGCCCATAGTCACTGTGCTGCCAGCACCGCCGGCACCGGTAGTTGTTGCAGAGGCTCAGGAAGATCCATTTTTTACCGAAGTGCTCAAGCAATATCCCGGTTTGCTTGATATTATGTTAGCCAATCGAAAGAACTGGAATGTGCAAGTCATCTATACAGAAATAAACCGCACGGCCAATGGCTCACCAGTTTTAAAAAAGCACTATTTCAATAGAAACGATCAGGCATATTTTTATCCTGCCTCTACAGTGAAGCTTCCAACAGCGATGCTGGCGCTGGAGAAATTAAACAACCTGTCTATACCAGGCCTTGATAGAAACAGCACGATGATTACCGAGGCGGCGTACAGCGGGCAAACTCCCGTTTTTAATGATCCCAACACAGCAGATGGCAAACCCTCTATTGCTCAATACATTAAAAAGATTTTGCTGGTTAGCGACAATGATGCCAACAACAGGTTATACGAATGGCTCGGTCAGGAATACATCAATAACACTTTGTATAAAAAGGGTTATCAGCAATCGCAGATTTTGCACCGGCTCCAAATCTTTTTATCGGAAGATGAAAACCGCCACACCAATCCTATACGGTTTTTGGGCAATAATAATAACCTGTTGTACAGTCAGCCGATGTTGTTCAATCAAAAAGCGCATGCACCACGTAAAGATTTCGTAGGTAAAGGCTATTACAGTAATGGAAAGCTTATATCCGCACCGATGGATTTCTCCGGTAAAAATAGAATGACACTTGAGGAGCTCAACCAGGTTTTGATAAGCGTAATATTCCCGGAAACTTTGACAGCAAGCCAGCGTTTCAACCTCACCGGGGATGATCGCAAATTCTTGTTGCAATACATGTCGCAGTTGCCGTCCGAATCTGTATATCCCACTTATGATACGAGTTACTACGATGCCTATGTAAAATTTCTTTTGTATGGGTCAGAGAAGGGAACCTTGCCAAAGAACGTTCGCATTTTTAATAAAGTGGGGGATGCCTACGGGCAGCTTACAGATATGGCATATATAGTCGATTTTGATAAAAACATTGAGTTCATGCTTTCTGCAACTATTTACTGCAATGAAGATGGCATTCTAAACGATGATAAATATGATTATGAAACGATCGGGTTTCCGTTTATGAAAAATTTGGGCAGAGCCATTTATCAGCATGAACTCTCCCGAAAAAGAAATTTTAAACCCGATCTCTCTTCTCTTATCTTCACTTACAATAAATAATTGTTTTAGACCAAAACTAATTTCATAACTATGTCTTTATCGTCGCTACTAGATAGGTTTAATGAACCCGAAACATTGAAAATGGCTAAGCTTGGCCGGGAGCTGAGAGCACAGGGAATAGATATCACAGACCTCAGTCTTGGCGAGCCTGATTTTGATACACCCACACATATAAAAGACGCAGCAAAAAAAGCGATCGACGAAAACTTCAGTCACTATACACCGGTTTCAGGATACCTGGATCTGCGTCAGGCAGTTTGTGAAAAACTACTTAGAGACAACGGTCTTAAGTACACACCCGAACAGATAGTTGTTAGCACCGGTGCAAAACAAAGCATTGCCAACCTTGTGCTGGCGGTGGTAGATGCAGGAGATGAAGTGGTGGTGCCTACACCTTACTGGGTTACCTACAGCGAAATAGTAAAACTTGCAGGGGGTACTGTAAAACTGGTCACTACAACTCACGAATCAGAATTTAAAATTACACCGGCCCAACTCGAGGAAGCGCTCACGCCTAAGACTAAGATGTTTATGTTCTCTTCGCCATGCAACCCTTCTGGCACCGTGTACACCAAAGATGAACTTGCAGCCTTAGCAAAAGTGTTTGAGCAACATCCCGAAGTATACATCATGAGCGATGAAATTTACGAGCATATTGTTTTTGAAGGCAAGCATGAGAGTATCGCTCAGTTTGAATCAATTAAAGACAGGGTCATTATCATTAACGGCTTGAGCAAAGGATTTGCAATGACGGGCTGGCGTTTGGGTTACCTTGCGGCACCGCTCGCTATTGCAAAAGCTGCAGATAAGCTTCAAGGACAGTTTACAAGCGCCACTTGCTCTATTACTCAAAGAGCTGCTATCACTGCACTCACCGGCGATTTGAAACCTACCACCGATATGGTAGAAGAATTTAAACGACGTCGTAAAAGAGTGTTGGAATTGGTGCGGGCTATACCAGGTTTAATTTGCAGCGAACCAGCTGGCGCCTTCTATATATTTCCGGATGTACGGAGCTACTTCGGCAAAAAAACAGCTTTGGGAAATGTGATTGCAGATGCCGATGCATTGTGCATGTACTTACTGAATGATGCGCATGTATCTACAGTGAGTGGTAAGGCTTTTGGCGAACCCAATTGTATTCGCATATCGTTTGCCAATAGTGTAGAAAACCTGGAGAAAGGATTTTTGAAAATTAAGAAAGCGTTGGAGGGATTGCAATAAAATGTTTGTTGCAGATTTGTGGGAATGACTCCCGCAGATTGAGTGCAGCGCAGATTTTTGCAGATAACATACTAAGCCATTTTCACAAATTTTATTAAGCTTTTATTCTCACAACAAGATCTGCGCAAATATGCGTTCTTCCATCTGCGAAGATCTGCGGGAGAGACTTCGCAAATTTGCGGGAGAATTCTCAACCAGCTAAAAGAACGAGCTGCTCATGGATGGCTATAACCTGCGGAATCAATAATTGAGTTTCATCATTATAGACAACGAAATCGCAACGCTTGATTTTTTCTTCTTCGTCCATCTGCCTGCTCATTCGGGCGAGTACCGCTTCTTTGCTGCTTCCATCCCGTTGCATGGCTCTTTGCACACGGAGTTCTTGAGGAGAGCTCACACCAATCACTTTGTCGAGTCCTTTCCAAACATCGGATTCAAAAACAAGAGCAGCTTCTTTGATCGCATAAGGAGCGGTTTGCACTTTCATCCATCTGTCTGAGTCTTCAATGGTAAGCGGGTGTACGAGCGCATTGAGCTGGGCTAGTTTTTTTTCACTTCCAAAAACAAGCGAGGCAAGATGGGCACGATTGAGTTGATTGTTGCTGTACGTTTCCTTACCAAAATTGGATTGAATTGCCTGCCGCAAATTTTCATTTTCATTCATGATCCGCTTAGCAGCATCATCTGCATAATACACCGGTATGCCAAGGGTTTCAAATATTTTCGCAACGGTGGTTTTACCACTGCCGATGCCACCTGTTAATCCGATTTTGATCATTCAATAAAAGTAGGAAAAAATAAACGACGAAGTGCGAATGCAGAACGGCGAATACCTCAGAGTCTCGTTTGTTTATTTTTACTTTAGAATAAAAACGAATGACAAATAAAGTGTACTTCATTCGTCATTCGACATTCGTAGATCGTAATTGTAGAGTACAAAAAGTAAATGACGAATGGAGGTGCCTCCATTCGTCATTCAACATTCGTAAATCGTTATCGCTATCGTAAATTACTTTTTCTCTTCTGTGGTGGCTGCCGGCTTGTTCAAAGCTGCACTCCATTCCATACTGATGGCACTTTTTTCAATTTTTATATAGCTGCCAGGACTGGTTTCTAACATGATGGTATTGTCTTCATTCACTTTGTTGATGGTACCATGGATGCCTGCAATGGTAACAATCTTGTCCCCTTTTTGAAGGTCTGTGATGTACTGTTTTTGTTGCTTGGCTTTTTTTGCCTGCGGGCGAATCATAAAGAAATAGAAAACCAGGATCATTCCTCCCATCAAAAAAAGAGTGCTCATACTACTGCCTTTTCCTGATGGATCCGGGGTCATTAAAAAGATACTTAATAATTGCATTTTGGTTTGTTTTTTTGCCGGGTGACCCGGCGGTTAGCTATGAAGAAAATTATTGTTTTGCTTTCGGAGTTACTTCTCCTTTTAACAGCAGTTCCGGAAAAGCAGGGGAGGCGTTAGACAATACGTTCACCGTTTTGTGTGCCACACCCGCACGACCTTCGCTGTTGAATTTTACTTTGATAAAACCAGTTTCACCGGGCTTTATAGGAGCTTCTGGTTTTTCTGGCACAGTGCAGCCGCAACTGGCAGATACGTTGGAAACAATCAACGGATTGCTACCGGTGTTTTTAAAGCGGTAGCTGAATTCTACAATTTGCCCTTCTGCCACTTTTGAGAAATCATGCACGCTGTCAATAATTTGCACCGTGGTAGCTGCAGCAGTAGCCTCGGCCTCAGTAGCTGCGGGGGTGCCCGCTAGTTTGTCTTTGGTGCGCACATCACAGCTGCTTAATACAGCCATTGAAAATCCGCCAACAAGAATGAAAACCTTTAACATCTGTAATAATTTATGGTTGATTTATAGTGTGCTATTTTTAAAACTTTTCTTATCAATTTTGTTGGCGGCCATCAGTTCTTTGTGAATGTTATCCAGCAGTCCGTTTACAAACTGTCCGCTTTGCACGGTGCTGTAATCTTTTGCAAGATCAATGTATTCGTTGATGGTGACTTTTGTGGGTATGGTTTCAAAATAGAGAAATTCGCACACACCCATTCTCAGGATTATCAAATCCAGGGCTGCTATCCGTTCTGCATCCCAGTTATTTAATTTTGGCTTAATGAGTTCTAAAGTATATGCCTCTCTTTCCTGTACCGTTGCCAGCAGGTTCCTCGCAAACTCCCATTTTTCTTTGCTAAGGATATCGTGAAAACTCTGTTGACCGGGTCTGTTGAGGTAATTCAATACAAGGGTTTGCATCATTTCCCCATCATCATCCCAGTTAATAAAGAGCTCTTCTATGTGCGCTATAAAGTTTTCGTTGGGTAGCATCAAATTGCAAAAAATAAAATCCAGCATCTTCTTCTCGCTCTTTTTATCTCTTGCCTGCTCTTCAATATATTCTTTGTATTCCGGCGTTTCTATGAGCTGCTGGTAAATTTTTCTTACAAGTTCGCTATCCAAAAGGCTACTCAATTTGGCATTGGCAATACCAGCTTTAAAGGTTGGTTCTTCCAGAATTTTCCACAATATCTCGTTACCAGATATTTTAGTGTTTACAGAAAGATCGCCTGCAGTGGGTAGGTGCTTACTTGCCTTTTTAAGCGCATCTTTTTCTGCATAACGTGCCACTTCGGTAATAAAATAAATCAGGTAAGTGAAAAGCTGAGCACTCTGATCTATCTTTTTATTGAGAATGGTTTGTGGCTCACCGGGTTTCATCTCGCCATTCAAACTGTCCAGGCTGTATAAGGTCTGCATCACTTTTACCCTTATGTTTCTTCTGCTTATCATTACTAAAGACCTTTTATTTGAGTTGGCAAAATTAAGGGTTTAAATTTTTTTGAGACAGTAATCGACTATTTAATATTGATTTGTGCAAAAATGTCTTAGATAAACTACAGAAAACTGACAATCATGTCCGTAACCTGTCAACAATTCTTTTAAAAGCCTTTGGTACGAAATTAGCCTACTTTCGCATGCCTCAAAGGGCTTATTAAATTTCATTAAATCAAAAAATAGAATTATGGCAAAAAAGTTAAACGTTACTCCTTTACACGACAGAGTAATTGTGCAACCTGCTGCGGCTGAACAAAAAACTGCCGGAGGAATTATTATACCAGATACTGCTAAAGAAAAACCACAGCGTGGTACCGTACTGGCTGCAGGTCCGGGCAAAAAAGATGAACCCGTAACTGTGAAAGCAGGCGACCAGGTTTTGTATGGTAAATACGCCGGTACAGAAATTACTGTAGAGGGCAAAGACTACCTTATTATGAGGGAGAGCGACATCCTGGCCATCGTTTAATAAGACGATTGACCACGACCCTCGGTAATGTTCTCCTAAAAATTACCACATCAACAAATTATCACATTTTCAAATTGAATATTTATGTCTAAAATTATCTACTTCGATATAGAAGCAAGAAATAAAATGAAAAAAGGCGTGGACACTTTAGCCAACGCAGTAAAAGTAACCCTTGGCCCAAAAGGTCGTAACGTGGTTATAGAGAAAAAATTTGGTGCACCGGCTGTTACCAAAGATGGTGTGACAGTTGCCAAAGAAATTGAACTGGAAGATCCAATTGAAAATATGGGTGCCCAGATGGTGAAAGAAGTAGCTAGCAAAACAGCAGATATTGCAGGTGATGGTACCACTACTGCAACGGTTTTGGCACAATCAATCATCGCCGAAGGCCTTAAAATGGTTGCTGCAGGTGCAAACCCAATGGATCTGAAGCGTGGAATAGACAAAGCGGTGAGCCTTGTAGTTGCCAATCTCAGAGAACAAAGCCAGACTGTAGGAAACGATAGCAAAAAAATTCAGCAGGTTGCTACTATCTCTGCCAACAACGACGAAACAATCGGTAAATTGATTGCCGAAGCTTTTGCTAAAGTAGGTAAAGAAGGTGTAATTACTGTAGAAGAAGCAAAAGGAACGGATACTACTGTAGACATCGTAGAAGGTATGCAGTTTGACCGTGGTTACGTGTCTCCATACTTCGTTACCAACAGCGAAAAAATGCAAACAGAGTTGCAGAATCCTTACATTCTTATTTATGATAAGAAGATCTCTGCAATGAAAGATATTCTTCACATTCTTGAGAAAGTAGCCCAAGGTGGTCGTCCATTGTTAATCATTGCAGAAGATTTGGAAGGCGAAGCATTGGCAACATTGGTTGTAAACAAACTTCGTGGTACCATCAAAGTGGCCGCTGTAAAAGCACCAGGTTTTGGGGATCGCAGAAAAGAAATGCTCACAGACATCGCCATCTTAACTGCTGGTATCGTTGTAAGCGAAGAGCAAGGATACAACCTTGAAAATGTTGACTTAACTTATCTTGGCCAGGCAGCGTCTGTTACCATTGATAAAGACAACACTACAATTGTAGGTGGTAAAGGTGTTAAAAAAGACATCACTGCAAGGGTGAATCAAATTAAAGCCCAGGTAGAAAACACCACTTCAGATTACGATAAAGAAAAACTACAAGAGCGCCTTGCGAAATTGGCAGGCGGTGTAGCTGTATTGTATGTAGGTGCTGCTACCGAAGTAGAAATGAAAGAGAAGAAAGACAGGGTAGATGATGCATTACATGCAACACGTGCTGCTGTAGAAGAGGGAATTGTACCAGGTGGTGGTGTTGCTTACATCCGTGCGGTGGCAAGCCTCGATCCGAAGGTAAAAGGCCAGATAGCTGATGAGCAAACAGGTATGGCCATTGTACGTCGTGCTTTAGAAGAGCCCATCCGTTGTTTAACTGCCAACGCAGGTATCGATGGTTCTATCGTTATCCAAAAAATTAAAGAAGGTAAAGGCGATTTCGGTTTCAATGCAAGAACTGAAGTGTACGAGAATCTATTCAAGGCTGGTGTAATCGATCCTACAAAAGTGAGTCGTGTTGCTTTGGAGAATGCAGCTTCTATTGCTGGTATGTTGTTAACTACCGAGTGTGTAATTGCAGACAAACCAAAAGACGATGCACCGCATAGCCATGGCGCTCCGGATATGGGCGGTATGGGTTACTAGAATCGTCAGCGGTCAAATCTCAAAGCGAGCCCGGCTGAATTCGTTCGGACGGGGTCAAAAGCCAGAGAATATGATCGTCAAATTATATTGAAAAAAATCCCCGTTGTGTATTGCAGCGGGGATTTTTTTGTTACGAGCATTTTTTACTCTACTTAACATTCTTGTGCCTGCCCCAACGAGCGCAGCGGAACTCGGGGTCACTCACTTGTACGTTATACCCATTTGCATCTTTTACCCAAGCGAAATAGGCAACAACAAAACCAGGCTTCTCAGCTTATGGCATAAAAAAGTACCGCAATATTTTGCGAAACAGATTTTATTTTCTTTACACAATTACCTGCGGTCTTTCAAAATCAAATTCAACCTCGTCAGGGTTTTTGGGATCGGTTCCGTACTCGTTGGTAAAACGGTCTCCGTCAGTAAAAAACCAAACCAGCAAAATAATAGAGCCAATCAGTGGAATAAGGCCAATTAAATAAAACCAGCCACTTTTATTAATGTCATGCAGTCTTCTAACCGAAACCGCAAGTGTAGGAACGATGGTAGCCAAAATTAAAAGACCATAAACTCCCAGCCCAAGAGCAGAAAGAAGGCCGCTATCGCTGAAAGAACCTACGATGCCGACCAAATAAAAAGGAATAATAAGAATGAAGTTGCCCAAAATAAAATACCAGTACTCTGCACGGCGGGCACGGCCGGTAAAGTTCGCATAGTTCCTCAGCATCACTTTTTTCCACCAGTCTACCATGTTGTAATTCGATTCGTGTTTTTCCATTGTTTAAAAGTTTTTAGTTTTGAACAACAATGATAGGGGATTTTTAAATACAATGTTCCGCTGCGCAGATTGGAAGTTTTTGGCCCTGTACTCATACTGTTTCCGCCTTGGCATAGGCTTGTTTATCTTTGCCTCAAATCACAAAAGGTTCTTTTTTATGAATTGGATACTGCTCATCATAGCTGGCTTGTTCGAAGTAGGCTTTGCTACCTGCCTCGGTAAAGCCCGGGAAACTACAGGCAACACATCGCTTTTATGGTGGGTCGGGTTCTTTGTGTGCCTAAGCATAAGTATGGTGCTGCTATACAAAGCCACGCAAACCTTGCCAATGGGTACTGCCTATGCCGTGTGGACTGGGATAGGAGCTGCAGGTACCGTACTGATGGGTATTGTTTTGTTTAAAGAGCCTGTAGCATTCTGGAGGTTGTTTTTTATTGCCACCCTCATAGCCTCCATCATTGGGCTGAAGGCAGTAAGCCACTAGGACGATCTTGTGATGGCTGCGACTGCGTGGTTGCTATGTATAAATCCTTTCACTATAAAATATTGGGCAACACAATAGGTTAGGATAATTAAAAAGGGCCAAATAATCGGGCTGTGAAATTTATTGAAGGCCAGCATACTGTCAGACAATACAAAAAAACAAGCCCCCGCAATAAACAAGCGGCCTGCACCTGGCGACACCCTATAATAAATATGTATGCTTACAAGCAACATGGTAGTAATCACTATAGCATAAATGAGTACCGGAATTTTCAGGGCGCCTAACACAGGAAAAAGGATGGTTACCAGTGCCACACCATATGCAAGTGCCAGCAAACCTAAGTAGGGTGAGGTTTTTAATAAACTTTTTGTACCCTTCGGTAGAGAAAGAAAATGAACAATGTATAATATATGCGTTATTAAAAAACTCACGAGCCCTGGTATAAACAACAAGGGTTCCTTGTATTCAAGCAAAAGGAACACATCTCCTGCAAAAGAAAAAAAGAGGGCAGCCAATATAAGGGTGCGGGCTTTTGTTACGGCTACATTCAACCAAACCCACAGCATAAGCAATGGAATGAGCAATGGTTTTGTAAAAAGCTGCAGCGGTTGGTTTTGCCAAATGCCAGCCATAATGAAGCCAAGCATAACTGCAAAAAATAATACCGGGATAAAGCGTTTCAGAAATAGTTTCATGCTGCAGACAGTTTACAACTCCACATAAGGATTGCCGCCAAACAAAACTTTCAGCGAATCTCTTGCTCTCAAAGTGTCGCTGAGCGGCGATAAGAACGGAATTGATAATTTGTAGGAGGCCGAGTCCTTTTGAGCAATCAATATCTTATGACCATAACTGGTAAAGCGTACATACGCCTTGTTTGCTTCCACTTTAGAACCATATTCTTTAAATACAATGGCAAAATTATAAGCCACACCGGCGGAATCTCTTATGCCAGCGAGGTTAGCAGCTGGAGACGGTACAGCAGCAGAATCCTGTCTCAGCAAAGTGCTGTCAATTTTAGTAACAGCAGTGTCTTGCACAAGGGTTTCTGTTTGCACGGGCACTGCTTCATCTTTATTGTACACTAAAAAATAATAAACAGCGGCTGTTGTTAACAATAGCATCAGCACAAGCAGCGCAACCATAGCAGGTTTGTTGGAACTCGTCTCACGTGCAGGTGTGCTGAAGGAAATTTCATCCTGCACTTTTTCCCGGATGGTTACCGGCTGATTATCCAACTTTGGATTGATTGTGTGACCTTGGGTGAACTCGTAAGTGTCCTGTTGTGTCTTTTGCAAAGTGCCGATACCCTCAATAATCATAGGCTTACCTATATTTAAGAATTGGCGGGAGAGGAGGCTGTATGACTCCAGGTCTGAGGTAGCCAGGGGTTTTATTTTCCTGCTTTGCTGCACGATAAACTCAATAAGACCATCATCTTTTTCAGCTTTATTATTGTACTCAAATTCGATGGCTCCGTCGGGAAGGCTGATCTCTTTTTCACTATCAGCTGGTATCACTACATCGGGCGAAAGGGTAAATGTTCCTATGTCTTGGAGGGTTACGGTTTTGTTATTGTAAAGGTATTGTACGATCAGCTGTTCTAATTTCATCAGTTGGTTTTAAGTGCAACAAACCTACCCATAATTAAGAATATAGCCAAGCAAACCACCCAATTCATTAATTTTACAGGATGTTATCAGCTAAAGAACTTTCTTTTCTGCAGTATTGGGAAACCTACCGTTCTCCCCACAGTAGCTTTACAAGTAAATTGGCCCGCGGGCTTCCGATGGCCTTCATGTTTTCCGTTCCCATACTTCTATTGGTGGTGTCAGTCTACCTGTTTCTACCCGAATGGTACACTAAAATTTCCAACAGGCTCTCCGGGTCTTTTGTAACCATTATTATAGCGGTGATGATGTGCATCATTTTTTTCTCTTACTTTCGCATGCATTTTAAATGGGAAATGAACGAGCAACTTTACCAGGAATTATTACACAAACAAAAAAAAGAAGAGGCAGCGAAACCATAGCAAATGGTCTCTTACCTAAAAAGTAAACTATGAAAAAAATTCTGTTGTTAATGATAGCTACCCCGCTGTTATTTATTTCTTGTAAAAAAGTAGACAGCTGTCCTTATTCTGAATCCAGCGCAACTGCCAGCGCTGCAGAAAGAACAAGCTTGGCCAGCCAGGTTTCTGCAATCACTCCAGCGCCTATTGAACATAGCAGTGGTGTTTTTTACAGTATTACTTCACCAGGTACCGGCGCATCTCCCTCTATTTGTTCCAATGTTACGGCACGTTATACAGGTTCCCTGATGTCTAATGGCAGTGTGTTTGATTTTACACCGGCAAATAGTCCCGGAGTAAACTTTACCCTCGGCCAGTTGATAGTGGGTTGGCAAAAAGTATTACCGCTGCTAAAAGTAGGTGGTAGAATTACTCTTTATATTCCACCATCGCTGGGCTATGGTAATCAAGATATAAGAAATCCCCCAACCACAGGTCCAGTTATCATTCCTGCAAACTCATACTTAAAGTTTGAGATTGAACTGGTAAATGTTCAATAAATGTTTTTTATAACAAGCTGCTGTTTCTAAATAAATTAAATTTGGGCTTTGATGTTTGTCAAAGCCCATTTTCTTTTTCGTTAAATAATTTCTGTGAGCCACGAAGCCATTTCAGTTTTCGACATGTTTAAAATTGGGGTAGGCCCCAGCAGCAGCCACACGTTAGGCCCCTGGCGGGCAGCGCAGTACTTTACCCAGTCGTTGGCTGCCAGAAATCTTTTGTTTGCTGTTACCCGGGTAGAAGTGCTTCTCTATGGCTCACTCGCAAAAACCGGTGTGGGGCATGGCACAGATATCGCCGTGCAGCTCGGGCTCTGTGGAGAAGATCCTGTTACTTTTGATGTGGACCACATTACCCCAAAGATGGATGACATCCGGGCAATGAAAAAGCTTGTGCTTGCGGGGCGGCATGAAATAGATTTTGATCCGGCAGAAGACATTGAATTTCTCTTCCAGGAATCTTTGCCCTACCATCCCAATGCGCTTACTTTTTTGGTAGAACTCAGCAACGGCGACAAGATTGCGGAAACCTACTATTCTGTAGGTGGTGGCTTTGTGCAACAGGAAGGTGAAACTAATTCGGTTTCTGCCAATGTAGTTTTACCATTTCCCGTAGACACCTCAGAAGAATTACTGCACTGGTGCCGCAAAACCGGTATGGCCATCTACGAAGTGGTGCAGGAAAATGAAGCAGCCTGGCGCCCCGAGGCAGATACCAGGTCTAGTTTGTTGAATATTTGGCGCATCATGAACGAATGTATGTACCGGGGTTGCCATGCCAGTGGCATCTTACCCGGCGGTTTGCAGGTTAAAAGAAGAGCGGCTGCCCTCAACAAAAAGTTGTTGCTAAACAAATCTTACCATGATACTACATCCTGGCAACAGGCCATAAAAGCGGGTGGCAGCCAATTTAACTACATCGTGGATTGGGTGAGCTGTTTTGCCCTTGCGGTTAATGAAGAAAATGCATCCTTCGGGCGGGTGGTCACAGCACCAACGAATGGTGCAGCTGGCGTGATACCTGCCGTACTGCAATACTATATTTTGTTTTGCGATGGAGATAGCGAGGATAAAATTTGCCAGTTCCTGCTCACAGCATCGGAGGTAGGAAGTATATTTAAGAAAGGAGCTACCATTTCTGCAGCAATGGGCGGATGCCAGGCAGAGATAGGAGTGAGCAGCGCCATGGCAGCAGCGGCCCTCACAGAGTGTATGGGCGGTACCCAGCGGCAGGCTTTAATGGCTGCTGAAATTGCCATGGAACATCACCTTGGCCTTACCTGCGACCCCATAAAAGGTCTGGTGCAAATACCCTGTATTGAACGCAATACCATGGGAGCCATCAAGGCCATTACAGCAAGTCAGCTTGCTTTACAAAGCAGCCCCGATTTTGCTAAAGTGAGTTTAGATGGTGTTATTAAAACCATGTGGGATACAGCACTTGATATGAACAGTAAATACAAAGAAACTTCCGACGGCGGGCTTGCAGTAAATGTGCCGATTAGTTTGAGTGAGTGTTAGAGGCCCGCTGCCCCCCTGAAGGGGAACTTAGGATCGAAGTTAATTTTGTTTATTGGGAATTTTGATATTTGAATCCATTCTAAAAGCATAAATTTTTAAAGGGGTCGTAAGCCCCCTTCAGGGGGTTTGGGGGCTTTTCTACACTCCGTACTGCCTCTTAATATCCCGGTCGTTTTCTCTCTGCTTGATGGTTTCTCTTTTGTCGTAATTCTTTTTACCCTTACCAAGGCCTATTTCCATTTTGGCAAGGCCTTTTTCGTTGATGAAAATTTTAAGCGGGATAATGCTATAACCCTTCTCTTTGCTTTTTGCTTCCAGCTTCTTTAATTCTTTTTTGTTCAGCAATAATTTTCTTTCCTGCAAAGGCTCGTGATTGGTATAGGTACCAAATGCATATTCTGAAATATGCAGGCTTTTCACATAAAGCTCGCCCTTGTCAAATAAACAATAGCTATCGTTAAAACTTGCTTTACCCTTGCGCAATGATTTTATTTCCGTTCCCTGCAAAACCATGCCGGCTGTATAAGTACTCTCAAAAAAATATTCATGATAAGCCTTGCGGTTATTCAATTCCATGCAGCAAAGATAATTGAACTGGTTGTTTAAAATTGCCTGGTTGTGTGCAGTTTTATTTATCCGAGTGCAGCCAGGTAATAGGTGCCCAGGGAATATTTCTGACGACCCAAAACAGGAGTATAAAAAGTAACAGCAGAAGAGGCCGGTTAAAAAAATGCCAGGTATTTTTTACTTTGCCCGTAAAAAAATGTAAGATGCCGATTGCCAAAACAGGAAGAAGAGCCAACAAAAGTATGTTGTGGTCTGCAGCGGCAATAATACGACCATGCAGGAGCTGATGGGTGGCCCGTGCACTACCACAACCTGCGCAATCGAAGCCCGTCAATTTTTTGAAGATGCAAGGTGGATAGTAGCGGCTTTGGGCTGGTGGGTGCTGGTATATTAAAACAGCAGCAAGGAATGCAACTGTTATTAAAACTAATAAAATATATTTTTTTGCCATGCTAATCAGCTAGTATTGAGACATACCCGCCGAACCCAATAAAACAAAGGCTACAAAATAAATGATCCAGACCACCACCGCAGCAATGGCAGCATAGATGGCCCACTGCTTAGCCTTCTTTGCTTCTGCAGTAGCCGCATCATATTGTCTGTTGTTCCACAAATTATCTACTTTGGTAGCCGAAATAATGGATACAATGCCCAGCGGTAGGCAACAAAGCACCGTACTTAAGATCGCCCAAATAAGGTTATTGTCTGGCTTGGCGGGAGGTGGAAGCGCAGAACTGCCGCCACCAACTCTTTCGTTGCCAATATTCCCGAGATAGTTAGGATCTGGCGGCACCCTGATAATACCGTCTGGCAATACTTTTTTAATGGCATCTGCCAGGTTGCGCACATCATCTTCAAATCTTTTGCTGTCAATCTCCACAAACTGGCGACGGTAAAGTGAGCTCATGTTTTGTGGCAATTGCTCTGGTCTCGGCATTTGCACATCGTCAAACAATACGGGTATTACTTGTATGTTTCGGGCCAGGGCAGTAGCCACTTCCAGGCGAACAAAATCGTCGGGGTCATCCAGGCGGCGCTTACCGGTTCCGTCCTTCATATCCAGCCAGCTTTTACCAATCACCACTATCAACACGTCGCATTTACGCAACGCATTGTCTATACTTACCACAAAATCATCCCCGGGTAAAATGGTGTTGAAGTCTTTAAAGATTTGATCCTTAGAAAAATATTTCTGCAGCTCGTTGTACAATGCGAGCGCATTCCAACTGCTGTCATCCTTTCTGTAGTTTATAAAAATTGTGCCTGGGAGACTTGCCATAAGAATTGTATTTAGTTTTTGTGGGGAATGATGAATCCAAAATATACATATTGTTTCATATAAGCAAGTGATGGTTGCTGATTAAGTAGCTGCTATTTCATCGATGTTGAGGATAACCGTGCGGGCACCTTTATATTGTGCTTCGTTCACAAGGTGTTCCGTACCCCCAGGTCCATCGCCACTTTTGCCATCCCATAAGGCAAGCAAAGTCATGTGCAAGCCACCATTGCTTAAGGCGGCATGCAACTGCCAAAGATTGTTCCGCTTCCAGATATTATAGCCAGGTTTTCTACACAGCCAGGCTGGTAATACTTCGGCGTCGGACAATACAAAAACCGGGAGGTTTCGGAACAGGTCATCAAAGCGGCTTACCCATTGCGGGCCGGCAAATGCTACGGAGTTTGTAATGAATTGCGCTCTCGGAACGGCTAAAAATAATTTGCTGGCAATACCAAGTTCTGCACATATTTCATGAAACATAATGTCGCCGCCACAGGCACCGCCTGCAATTCCGGTGATGGGGAAACCAACCATATCCAGCTCCCGCTGAATGGCTTCCTTCATTTTAGATCTTACCGTCAACTCTTTGCCAGCCGGGAATCTGGGAGTTGGTCTGTCCGTAGCATCCATCATGTGCCCGGTAAATAAAAGGTAGTGGCTTTTTGCTTTCCTGTTAAGCTCTATGGGGGGAAACACGGATAGCGCAGCAGTTACATTTTGTGGGAGTACTTGCAACATTTCAAACATGCGGAGTTGCCGTAGCGCTGTTTCCAACTGCAACTGGTTCGCAGTTTGCAGTGCACGCCTGTACATTGCACTTACCCTTTCCACCCTGGTGCTGGTGAGGCAGGTGAGATCTGCCACTGTCATTTTTAGCCATGCTTCAGCTTGTTGTTCATCATTCATTTTCTGCCCTGCAACATGAACAGCCAAACGAATGCAAACTGCCAGCTGTGCTTGCCGCTCCTGGTAGGCTTCTAATTTTTCCTGAGCATCTTTTTCCGTGTCAAAAGCTTGTTGCCAAATATCCGGATGTCTTGTGGCGAGCGAAAGTAAAATAGTAACAAAACCCAATGCATTGATGCCTGAGTGAAAATGATTCAGATTCTCGAAATACCCTTTTTCGTACTGAAGGTAAGCTGCCTCCAGGAAAGTAGATTGAAGCGCAGCCTCCGTAATTTTTTCAGGAATACTTCCTCTCACATCATGCAGCCATCGGCTTTTGATGTTTCTACCCTTTAAGGCATAAACAGCAGACAAATCCTCCGCCCGCAGGTCAGGACTTTTAAAAAGGAGATCAATGCAGATGTCAGATTTTGCGAGCAACAATTGCGCTTCTACAGGATTGGAAACACGTTCTTGCTCACTAAGGCGCTGGTAAATGGTGGCCAACTGCATATTGGTCTGCGTATCCTGCGGGAGCCGTTCTTTCAAATTTTCCCATACGCTTCGGGCATAATCATAGGCTTCCATATTTACAAGGGCCTCACCAATGGTGCGGTGAGCGGGAATCTTCCAGGGAAATGTGCTTGCCTCCGCTGCAAGCAACGAAAGTTTACCGGGTTCTTTCATCATGATAGCCACTTCTGTTTCTTGTGCAAAACCAAGGGGAACCAAAAAGAATTTTTCGGTGTCCTGCATTTCTAGCTGCGGCATGGCGGCAAATACAGGACTGTCTTTGCGCTCACTAAGGCGGCTCTCCTGCAAACTGGTAACCAGTAACGGGAGTGCTGCGGCCGGGTTTTCTTTATCATAAGTAACATACCGGTAGCCAAGTATATCAAAAGGAGTTTCATCAAAGCCCGGGCATTTGAGCAAGACCGTAGTTTTGTTTTTTAAAGCATGCCGAATGCCCAATTCATAAAATACATTGGCATTGTGAATGCTGATATCTGCTACTACCACATCTGCAAGCAAGAGCAGCGAAAACATATCTTCCCGAATTTCACCGGACTCAAATATCCTCCCTGTTGTGCCTCCGTCAAGATTCAGTTCCCGCAAGGCTGGCATAATGAGTTGTTCCTCTACCAGGTCAAAATTAAAACTGGTTACTGGCGATACCCCGCTGATGTTGTTGGCATTTTTAATAACCTGCTTGATGCCAAAAGGACGAACGATGAAAACCTCCATAATTTAAATCTTTAGACTTTTGAGAAAGTGTTCAATTTAAAATGTGATGTGTAAGAGGTAAACCAGGGATTTTAACAAAGGGCAAACGGGCTAATAAAGTTATCGACTAAAGTGTGGAAAGTGTAAAAAAAGTATACCCGCTTATTTTAATAAAGGCTGTGACCAATAAATGCGGTTAGTCAAAGAACTTTTTTAATTTTCTTAAACATAACTGCGGTAGGGGGTATCGCAAATATAAAGCCGGGCCCTTCTGATGGCCCGGCTTTACCTTTATCTGTGAAAGTAACAGCACAAAGAATTTATTTCAATAAGAGGTTAAAAAACCATTCCCACTCTGAACTGTAACATTTTTAACTCATCAGACACAGCATAGGTAATAGCAACACTGGTAAGGTTAAAAGGTGCAAGCAGTATACCGCCACCGTAGGAGCGATGCCATGTTTTAGAGTTTTCGTTTGGCATCCAAACCCTTCCATTGTCTACAAACGCTAATAGCCCGGCCTTGCCATTGAAAATATACGATCGTACTTTTTTGATATACCTAAGCTCGGCATTGTTATACAACGTTGTTTTTCCCCCAAACCTTTCTCTTCTAAAGCCACGCAGGTTATAGCTTTGGCCAATGTTGGGATATTGGTAAAACAAAGGATCGCCTGCTACCGTGGCTGCGCCTGTTTTGATGGCGATAGAAATTTTAGGTACCACAGGAATAAAAAAAGATAAGCTTCCTGAATAGGTTTGAAAGGAGCGATCGCTTACTTCAAGGTTCTGCGTGTGTTTAGCATGCAACGAAAACGCAAATCCTTTTTGAGGGAGAACCGAATCTTTTACATCTGCAAAATCGTATCCCACCTGAAAGCCTGCGAAATTATCTGGGCTAAAAACCCCAGCGATATTTGGAGCGATGCTTTTAGACACAAACCGTGCAGTATCATTGATAATTTCTACCCTGTGGTAAAAGCCACCCATAGCCCACCTGCTTTTACCGATGATACGGGCTACACCAATGTTAGCCGAGGCATCTTTAGATCTCATCCTGTAAAAATCCCTGTCTTTGGTAATATTGGGAGTTTCATTACCAAGGCCATGAAAATTCAACCATCTTACTGCATCATAGTTGGCCCGGGTTATAAAGTCCCATTGACCGAAAAGTTTGGGAAAAAGACCATTGTAGGTTGTGCTGAGTGCTTTTTGCGTAATAGAATAATCTACATCTATACTTTGCTTGTAAGCAAATGGATTTTTACGCCAGCGACGATTCAATATCTGGTACCGCAACCCTAAAAAGATACGGTCATCGTCATTGTAAATAAGATGGGGAACAAGCCCTTTTTTGTCAGGTAAAAAACTGTTGTAGTTGTAGCTATGCACTGCGCTGTCTTCGGATAGGTGCAAGTTTGCGTTCCGGTTTCCAAAATAGTTGTCTGCATTATCATAAACCTGGAAACGTCTATTGCTCACCCGTCGAGACTCATCCACAATGGAGTCTTTGTCTGTACCTCCAATAATCCTCAGGTCTATTTGTTTATTGATGTCGCCGGTGATCTTGTAAATATCATTGCCTGCAAGGCCATAAACCCTGATCTCATCAGTTTCATTTTCGGTAAATACACGGCTGTAAAATGGAAGAGATTCTTTCTGGCGCCTGTCGTTCAGGTTAAAAATTTTCACTTCTATCTTATCTTCAGGTTGGTAATTTATTTCAAAGTACTCGCTTGCGCTTGTGCCCACCACCTCAGATTCCTCTGCCATCACTCCATAATATTTGGTGGCATATTCCAGCAGGTGTTCCCTCCTGGATTTTAGCTTAGCCGCAATTTCTTTACCCCTGATGGCTTGTATTTCTGGTGGAAGATTTTGCACTGCAGCATCTACCACACTGTCTGTGAGCGATGCCTGAAGTTTCGTAGCTTCTAGCTGCCACTCCGCTAAAGTCATCTTATTTGTTACCAATCTATCTAATACCCGATTGATGGTTACCAATGCTTTTACGTTGGGGATATCGTAATCGAAACGCTGCAAAAATTTCAAGCCAGCCATTCTTATAACCAGGTTCAACAAAAATCCGTTGTGGGTAGACAGGGCCTGGTCTCTGTCTGTCGGTACTGGGATATAAGTTATTTGATCTCCCTCTTTTTGAATGCCCCATTTCCATTGGTCAGCATGGCGATCGAAGTCACCTACCAACATATCTAACAAACGTGCTTTTGCAAACTCCGGCTGATTGACGCTGTATTTAGAGTTCTTCAAAATATTTGGAAGCATGTCTTCAGTGTCGTCAAAATCTTTGAAGTTTCCAAGGTTATCCGCTTCGCTCCAGTCGCCTTTAGGTCGTTGTTCAAAAAGATACACCTTACCAGCATATTTGCTGTTCAAACTATCCAACGCTTTCTGTGGAGGTAGATAGTAATAGACCGGCTCTGTATGATGGACCCCGGCAGCCTTTGCCAAACGTGGAACCACCAGGGCACCGTAAGGATTAGACATCGATATTTCGTCATTTACTACAGCTGCAACAAAAGTGCCCTGAAAAACTTTTGGTATCACTTTGTCCAACGATTTATCTACAGAGCGAAGCGCATATTCTTTATTTCCCGCAGTTGTTATTTGCAAAGATTTTGATTGGTTGCTGCCACCTTCTTTGTATTTAAGGAGGCCACCTCTTAAGGTATCCAGGTAAATGACCGGAAGTAGTATTTGCTTTGTCCATTCCTTTCGGTAATTGCGCCCCCAGAGGGTTTGATAATAGGGAGATTTTTGATACTGGGGTCCGGCTGCTACTGTTCTAAACCGGGTGGTATCTAAATTAGTGGTCGTTTGTGCATGTACGATAGCAGCTGTTGTACAAAGTAGTAGTGTGGCAAAGACGCTTTTTTTAAGCAAGTTGTATTTCACGTAATGTTATTTTACTGCTATTAATCTAAAACTCTGCCAAAGCGGGGGAACAGCAACTGGTTGTCTTCTTTGAAATATAAGGCTCGGGCCAAAATCAATGGGTTTGCACTGATTATTAATTCCTCCCGATTTTTTCCGCTACAAGCTTCATGGTGCCGCATCATGGTAATTTTGCTTCCAGAAAGTGCCAAACCATGCACAATAATTTTTTCTCAATAGCAACATTCAAGTTTAAAGCAGGCCTTGGAACGCAATGTCTATCAACAAGCAAATATCTCTTTACAAGCAACGTGGCTCCGAGGACTGGCGGATGAAGCCATAACTTTAAAAAGGCTCGGTGTAAATATGAGCAAGGGAGAAAGCACTTTTTGGCGAAAAAACAAGACAGCCTTTTACAGAATGAATCATTGGGCAGCCATTGTTGGGGAAAATTAATCCCATAGAACTATTTAGAGTAATACATAATGGGATGTAAAAATTCGCCCCAGGCAAAATTTTCTTTAGGTGATTACCAGTTTTTCAATTGGTAGGCATCGTATCAAGTAAAAAACAGGCGGCTTTTTTTAAAAGCACCCGGCACTGTGCGTTTGTGGAACTTGATTGATTAAAATGGCACAATTATACCTTCCACTTACCCAAAAGAAATTAACATGAGCCAGGCATTTGTAAAAGAACAAGACGATCAGTGGCTGCACGAAGTGCAGCCAACTTTGAACGCACTCATACATTTTTTGACCAGGGAAAATAATGGCATCAGGGTTACACATATCGCAACCCATAGCCATAATGGTATTGAGATACACGAAATGAGCAATGGATTACAGTACCAGAAAGATTCTGATGGCAAATGGCAAGTGGTGATTTGAGATTTGCCATAAATCTTATGAGGTACTTCACCAGCCTTGGGTGCAGCTTCTAAAATAAAGTAGCGGGCAGCATTAAATTTTTAGGTGGGGTTAATTTTGCAGGATGATTTTCATACATACACTGGCATGGTTTTTTAATTAGATTTTATTATTCACCTAAAATATTTTGTTATGGATAAGATGGAAGTAAAAGGAAACTGGAACGAATGGAAAGGCAAACTCAAAAAAGAATACGGGGAGTTGACAGACGATGATCTTGTATACGAAGACGGAAAAGATGACGAGTGGTGGGGGCGTATTCAACAAAAAACAGGGAAGGCTAAAGACGACCTCGTAAAATGGTTAAAAGATTTAGGATAACAAAAGGAGGCTTCTGCAAAGAAGCCTTTTTTAATACACTTCTTTTGAACATTATGTGCTAAACTTGCTGATGGTATTTTGCTTATGCCATTCAACATTGTATTCTTATGGTAAAAAATAGCATCCTTGCATGTAGCAGCTCCCGGGTAGGGGATGGAACTTATCTTGAGCAGGTAGCGCCGCTGGTGAAAAGTTTCCTGGGAGATAAAAAATTGCGCATCGCATTTATCCCCTTCGCTTCCGTGGCAGCTGATGACATAGCTTATGGGGATATGGTAAGAAAAGGGCTGAACAATGACTCTTATGCCATCGAAATTGTAGAACCAAAAACAGCCAAAGAAGTTTTAGAAAATGCAGAAGTGATTATGGTTGGTGGTGGCAACACTTTCAAATTACTGCACGATATCTATCAACTCAAACTGCTTGATTTAATAAGGGATAAAGTAAATGGCGGAGTGCCTTACATAGGCTGGAGTGCCGGTGCAAACATACTGGGCCCATCCATTGGCACTACCAACGACATGCCCATCATAGAGCCAAAAAGTTTTAATGCCCTCGGACTTTTTCCGTTTCAAATCAATCCGCATTACAACAATGAGAAGCCTTCAGGCCACAATGGAGAAAGTCGGGATCAAAGACTGGAAGAATTCTTACATCTCAACCCAGGTGTACCCATAGTGGCACTGCCGGAAGGTACTACCTTGCAGATGGAGCATAACAACTTACAGCTACTGGGTATAACAGCAGCTATGCTGTTTAGTATGGCTGAGGGTAAGATACAAAAAGAAGAAATTTCAGCTGGCACTGACCTTTCATTTTTACTGTAGGACAAGCGATTTCAAAAAAATGGTACGCATTCTGCATAACTTTAAACTGCATCATTTCAACAAGCAGCACAAAACAATATTTTAATCTTAAATAAATTACTATGCAATGGTTAGGAAGAAGAGGTAGCTCAAATGTAGATGATCGCCGGGGAATGAGCGGTGGCGGGCTGGCCGCGGGCGGCGGCATCGTAGGTGTAATTGTTTACATTCTATATTCAGTGTTGAGTGGCGGAGAGATTGATCCTTCGCAACTTCAGCAGCTTTCGCCGCAGGCTACACAGCAAACCCTTAGCCCAGAACAGCAGAAGGCTGACGACGATCGTGCCCAATTTGTAAAAGTGGTTCTTGCCGAAACGGAAGATGTTTGGAACAAAGTATATACAGACCAGGGGCAACGCTACACCGAACCCACGCTTGTGCTTTTTAGAGATGCGGTTTCATCTGCATGTGGTTCTGCAAGTGCAGCCTCCGGTCCTTTCTACTGCCCCGGTGACAGCAAGCTATACATAGATCTTTCCTTTTACCAGGACCTTCAATCTAAATTCAACGCACCCGGCGATTTTGCT
Organism: Chitinophagaceae bacterium; assembly: GCA_031425715.1. Classification (GTDB taxonomy): domain Bacteria; phylum Bacteroidota; class Bacteroidia; order Chitinophagales; family Chitinophagaceae; genus Ferruginibacter. The sequence goes on from JANPJW010000185.1 coordinate 23,345, forward strand.
ATGGCATACGTAGTGGCTCACGAAGTAGGGCACCACATCCAAAACCTAAATGGCACTGCAGAAAAAATGCAACGCTTGCGGGGTAGGGTAAGCGAAGTAGAAGCCAACCGGTATTCTGTGATGATGGAATTGCAGGCAGATTTCCTGGCAGGCGTGTGGGCACATCATACCAAAAATAAAAACCTGCTGGATGCAGGTGACATTGAAGAAGCACTTACCGCTGCCAACGCCATCGGTGATGATAATTTGCAAAAAAGATCAACCGGTGAAGTAGTTCCAGATGCATTTACGCATGGCACTTCGGCTCAGCGCATGTATTGGTTCAAAAAAGGATTTGAAACCGGCGACATCAGGCAGGGTAATACCTTTGAAGATCCAAGCCTGTGAGCTGATTAAAAAATAAAAAACATGTGTATGACAGATCACAACGACAGCATAGACCCTGGCGAGTTGCCAGAAGAAAACTTTCAGCAAAAAGAAATTTTTCAACACAAACAACCCGCTGATACCGGTAAGCCATTAACCGAAACAGGCAATTTGAAAAAACCAGGAACATTGGCTACCGCCGCAAAAGAATTTGATAAAACCAGTAAAGAAGAAGGCCTTAATGAACAGCATAGTGAGGGAGAAGCGGGAGCCTTTGAGGGTTTTGAAGATCAACAAACCTAACGGAGATTTCGAAAATGTTGGTACAAAAATTTTGCCAGCCAGTTTATTTTCTTAGACCCATATTAGCCAGCATAGTGTTTTAAAAAGCTGTTTCTACTGAGCGATCTCCTCGCTGCTGATATTTTATCATCTTAAACCTGTCTTAGAGCTAAGCTCATAATTAAGCTGGCTCACCTGTGAGCTTGAAACTCTTTTATCCCGGGATCGTCCGCAGGCAAAACCACACTGTGATTTCTTCAATGTTCCCCTTCGGTTCTTCGGGCAAAGCCTGATTTCTTTGAATAAAATTTGATAGCATTCCCGGCTTTAAAAGACGCACTGTTTCAGCCAATGTGTAGCCGTTATGAAAGCGATGAGCAGCTTAAAAAAAGTTTATCGCAAGTCCTAACCACTGTAGCCACTTGTAATTTCCTGGACCTAACACACCCGCAACCTCTATTGGAACCAGTGCCCTCATCGCCAGCCGTTGATCTTATTCCAGAATCAAAAGTAAATCGTAGGTTTAAGCCTACTAAATTGATTGATACATGAGAAAATTTTTATTACTGTTGGTTTGTTTACCTGTATTCAGCAGTTCGCAGATTTTGCCGGGCATAGCCGAAAAAACTAAAAGTTTATCAAAGCAGCCTGGCTTTATGAACTATTATTGGGACGCTGATGCAGGTAAATTGTGGATGGAGATCAACAGTTTTGATCAGGATATCTTATACCAGACTTCTTTGCCAGGTGGCCTTGGTTCAAACGACATTGGATTAGATAGGGGTATGCTTGGAAATACCGCTATCATAAAATTTACCAGAGTAGGCAATAAGGTCTTGATGGTACAACCCAATTTGAACTTCAGGGCAACGGGTGGCGATGCGGCCGAAAAAAGAGCCGTTGAAGAATCTTTTGCCTCATCTACCTTGTGGGGCTTTACAGTGGAGGCAGCCACAGATGGGGCAGTGCTTGTAGACGCTACCGCTTTCCTGATGAGAGATGCTATAGATGTAAGCAGCAGGCTATCCAACCAGCGGCAGGGAAATTACAGCATCGATCTTTCCCGCAGTGCATTTCATTTGCCCCGTACAAAAAACTTTCCTGATAATACCGAGCTGGAGGCCAGTATTAGTTTTGCAACAAAAGATGCAGCTCCGGGCAGGCTCGTAACTGGCGTGGTGCCAGTGAGCAGCAGCTTTACATTACGGATGCATCACTCTTTTGTAAGGGTTCCTGATGGCAATTACAAGCCGAGGGTTTTCGACCCAAGATCTGGGACCATCCCCATATCTTATTTTGATTACAGCACACCCGTGGCTGAACCGATTAATAAATCATTTGTCATTCGCCACCGGCTACACAAAAAGGATCCTGCCGCTGCTGTGAGCGAAGCAGTAAAGCCCATTGTATATTACCTGGATAACGGCACACCCGAGCCCATTCGCAGTGCGTTACTGGAAGGCGCACAATGGTGGAACCAGGCTTTTGAAGCCGCTGGTTATCGCAATGCTTTCCAGGTAAAAATATTGCCCGCAGATGCCGATCCCATGGATATCCGGTACAACATGATTAACTGGGTGCATCGGTCCACCAGGGGTTGGAGTTACGGAGCTTCAGTAACAGATCCACGAACGGGCGAAATCATTAAAGGCAATGTATCGCTGGGTTCGCTGCGGGTACGTCAGGATTATTTAATTGCGCAGGGTTTGCTGGCACCTTTTAAAAACGGAAAACCAGCCGATGATAAAATGCTTGCCATGGCACTTCAACGCCTCAGGCAATTGTCTGCGCACGAGGTAGGCCACACACTTGGGCTCATGCACAACTACATTGCCAGCACAGAGGGCAGGGCAAGTGTGATGGATTATCCCTCGCCTGTTGTTTCGCTTAACAAAGACGGCCTCCCGGATTTGTCTCAAGCTTATACCAACGAGATAGGAGCGTGGGACAAAGTTGCCATAGCTTACGCATACAGCGACTTTGGCAATGTAACCGATGAACGGCCTGTGCTCAACAAAATCATTACAACAGCGGCTACCAACGGGTTACATTTTATTTCTGACAGGGATGCAAGAGACCCTGGCGGTATGCACCCTGCTGCGCATTTATGGGATGAAGGTAAGGATGCGGTTTCGGGCCTTAGATCTGTGATGCAAGTGAGGGAGAAAGCCCTGGCACAGTTTGGTGAAAATAATATTCCCAAAGGCACCCCAATGGCTTTATTGGAGGATGTACTCGTACCCATTTACCTCTACCATCGTTACCAGTTAGAAGCTGCCAGCAAAGTAGTAGGCGGTATGAATTACTCCTATGCGTTGCGGGGCGAGGAGCAATTGATCACAAAAGCCATTAGCCGGGAAGAACAATTAAAAGCGCTGCAGGTAATCACAGATTGTATGGAGCCGGGTTTCCTCGCACTGCCTAAGCGTATTACAGATTTGATACCACCGAGGCCCTCCGGGTACGATTACAACAGGGAACTTTTTAACCGTAGAACAGGGCTTTCGTTTGATGCACTCGCAGCCGCAGAAACGGCTGCAGACCTGCCCTTGTCCCTGTTATTCAACCCCGCTAGGTTGAACAGGATGGTGCAAAACCAGGAGACCAACGCTGGACTCGGCATAGATGAAATGATTCGCTACCTGGTGAGCCGAACGTTTAAAGCTCCCAGGCAAAATGGTTTGCAGGGTCTTATTCTCCAGCAGAATGAGCAGTTGTTGCTGGGATATTTGATGAGCGCTTTAATGACGCCGGAACTTTCTTTTGCCAGCAGGGCAGCCATCCAGAAAGCTTTGAATGAAGTGGAAAAAGATACAAAACAAAAAATAACAGGCGCAGGCAGCAACGAAAAAGGTTACCTACTGCTTACACTGGAAAGAATTGGAAGCCGGCAATCTGCCAAGCCGTTTGAGGCAAAGGCAATTCCGCCGGGAGCGCCCATTGGCTGCGATTTTTGATATCTGCCAGGATCTTTACCATCTAACATAAGAAAGGCTCGCCATGAGGCGAGCCTTTCTGTTTTGAATCAATTCAAATGTTAGGCAGACTGGTCTCTTAGCGCCTTAATTTCGTCATGAGATCTTTTGATGATGTCTTTTTGACTACTGATCAAATCACGCAAGAAGGTAGGTAGGTCCTCTTCTTCCAAAGCTGATTTGTAGGCTTTGAGTGCGGCATCTTCTCCACCTTCGCAGGAAGCAAGAATGGCATGCCTGTCCTTACCAGAAAAAGCGGCTCTAACATCCATCCATACCCTGTAAAGCTTACCACTCGTCAAAGTACCCTCCGCCATTTCGCCACCATGCACTTGCACCTCACGCCCAAGTGCCATACGGTTTTCACGACTTTCGGCTATCATTCTTTGAAATAAGACGCTAAGGTCTAAATCCTGGCTGCCTCCTTCATTCGCTTCCTTTAGTTCTTCAAGGGCTTTTTCGTAGCCCGCAATACGATCATTGTTTATCAAAACAAGATCATTTAAAGTTTCTGTAAATGCTGCTGTTGTATTTTCCATAATTATTCTTTTTTTTCAGAGAGGCCTCAATTTCATGCCAAGCTTTTTCTAGTTTAAAATTCTCAGATTTGCATTTGAGAAGGGGTTGGTTTGCCCCACCTGTTGCCGAATTTTCCTTTGGTTGCACACCGTAAGTGTGCCAACAAATTTTATCATAAAAGTTAACAATGTACTCTGTTGAAGTAATTATGAACAGGAGCACATTTGCCTTCCACCGAATCAAACATCAGTTATTGCATGTAAAAAAACGTTGACTTAAGTCAAGCAGCCTCCTGGGCAAATGGTAGTTTTCATTCAGCGGATCGAGGCACAATATTTTCTCTGAATGTGGCAGCATCTTTTGATGCTAAATAAAAATATAACCTTTGCCCCGTGAAAATTCTTGTAACTTGTTAGCATAAACAAAGTGCTCTAAACTCAATAAAAATAAGATGATGAATGCTAAAATTGGAATTACCCAAAAGAATCTCGAAGGCGTTAATAAGCTGTTGGGTACTGTACTTTCAGATACAGTGTTACTTTACATGAAAGCAAGAAAATTTCATTGGAATGTATCCGGCAACAGTTTCATGGAATTGCATAAACTTTTTGAACGCCACTACGAAGCCCTGGACAAATCAATGGACGAGATTGCAGAAAGAATCAGTAAGCTTGGCTTCCTGGTGCCTGGCACCCTTGCTGAATTTGGAAAAGGATCTACTCTAAAAGAAACGCCAGGAAAAAATCCTGACCAGCTAGGAATGATCAAAGAATTATTGAATGATCATGAAGCGGTGATCGTGGCGCTAAGAAAGGCTGTGGATGATTGTGAAGACAAGTTTAAAGACAAGGGCTCTGCCGATTTTTTAACCGGGTTAATGCTGGAGCATGAAACCCTCGCCTGGACGCTGCGCCGGTATCTTCATTAATAGTTTCGTGGTATAAAAAAGCAGGTTACTCATGGTAACCTGCTTTTTTTATGCTCTTAATTTTTTAGGAATGACTTCTTAATTTGCCGATGGCAGTGTCAAGCGCAGCTTTCATTTTAGTGGTGGCGCCGGTTACAGCATCATCATAATTATTAGCAAGGTTTGTTACAGCAATGGGTTGTAATCCTTCCAGCCTTGCTTCCAGTACACATTGCTTATCATTTAACCCTTCCTTATGCCCGTTGTTGTCGCTCAGGTGTGCTTCTATTCTTGTAATCTGATCACCGAACCTGCTCAGTTTTTCTGCAATCACGGCGCTCAACCTTGCGTTTAGTGTTTCGGTTCCATTCACGTTGTTGGCCGTGTTAAATTGAATTGTCATAACTACTATTTTAGTGAAAAATTAAATTCATTATTCTTGTTACAAAAGTACCCATTTTTAGCGGGGCAATATTTTATTTAAGAAACAAATAAGACATTAGGTTTAAGCGTTATCCGACAACGTGCCGGCAAAGATGCTGGCAATACTAATCACTAAACCGAATCGATTATGCTGTACATCCTCATTCTTCATCTTTCACCAAAACCATTACCAGGGCTTACAATTTTAGGTGATACCCATAAAATATAATTACTTTGTTGCAGGCAGACGAGACCCCTCTAACGGCTCGTTTTTTTACAAAAAAATTCATCATGAAAATTGCAACTTATAATGTCAACGGTGTTAATGGCCGCTTACCTGTTTTACTTCGTTGGCTCAAAGAAGCGCAACCAGATATTGTTTGCTTGCAGGAGCTAAAAGCCCCTCAGGAAAAGTTTCCTGAAGAGGCCATACTCGAGGCTGGTTACAAAGCCATTTGGCATGGGCAGAAAAGCTGGAATGGTGTAGCCATTCTTACAAAGGATCATGATATTGAGGAACGCACGCGGGTGCTGCCAGGCGACCCTGATGACGATCAAAGCCGATACCTGGAAGCCAGCGTTAATGGCCTTATCATTGGCTGTCTTTACCTGCCAAATGGCAATCCTTCGCCGGGGCCCAAGTTCGACTATAAACTAAAATGGTTTGATCGGTTAACAGCGCATGCAGCAGAATTGTGGGCATCCGGCAAGCCTACTTTGCTATTGGGCGATTTTAATGTGATGCCCACAGAGCTGGATGTGTACAAACCAGAACGCTGGGTAACGATGCACTCTTCAGGCCAGAAACCCGTGAGGCATTTCATAACCTG